>JASHRP010000386.1 GCA_030037375.1 Bryobacteraceae bacterium
GCCGCGCGTGGCCGGGTCGTAGGTGCAGCGAAGCTCCACCGGATTGCCGGAAGCGTCTTTGATCACGCTGGTACAGGTGATGAAATAGCCGTAGCGCAGCCGCACTTCGCGTCCGGGCGAAAGGCGGAAGTATTGTTTCGGAGGATTCTCCCGAAAATCGTCCTGCTCAATGTACAGTTCGCGCGAAAACGGAACCATGCGCGTTCCCGCGGATTCGTCTTCCGGATTATTCACTGCTTCCATCTGCTCCACCTGGCCCTCGGGATAATTCTCGATCACCACCTTCAGCGGCCGCAGAACCGCCATCACCCGCAGCGCCCGGCGATTCAGATCCTCGCGCACGGAATGCTCCAGCAGGGCTAGTTCCGTTGTGCCATTAGTTTTCGAAATTCCGATGCGTCCGGCAAAGGTCCGAAGCGCTTCGGGCGTATACCCGCGCCGCCGCATCCCCGAAATCGTGGGCATGCGCGGATCGTCCCACCCAGAGACGTACTTCTTCTGAACCAGCATCAGCAGCTTGCGCTTGCTCAGCACGGTGTAGGTTATGTTGAGCCGGTCGAACTCGATCTGCTGCGGATGATAAATGCCAAGCTGTTCGATGTACCAGTCGTAGAGCGGGCGGTGGTCCTCGAATTCCAGCGTGCACATCGAGTGAGTAATGTGCTCGATCGAATCACTCTGCCCGTGGGCGAAATCGTACATCGGGTAAATGCACCATTGGTTGCCGGTGCGGTGGTGCTCGGCGTGAAGGATGCGGTACATCACCGGGTCGCGCATATTCAAATTTGGCGACGCCATGTCGATCTTGGCGCGCAACGTTCGAGCGCCGTCGGGGAATTCGCCCTTGCGCATCCGTTCGAACAGGTCCAGATTCCCTTCAACGGACCGGTTCCTGTAGGGGCTCTCCTTTCCGGGTTCAGTGAGCGTGCCACGGGTTTGGCGAACCTCTTCCGCGGAAAGATCGCACACATACGCCTTGCCGGCCTCGATTAACTGAACCGCCCATTCGTGAAGCTGCGGAAAATAGTCCGAGGCGTAAAACAACCGGTCTTCCCAATCCCCGCCCAGCCAATGAACGTCCCGAATGATCGATTCCACGTACTCCGTCTCTTCTTTCGACGGATTGGTGTCGTCAAACCGCAGATTGCACTTGCCGCCGAATTCCTTGGCCAGCCCGAAATTGATATTGATGGCCTTCGCGTGACCGATATGCAGGTAGCCATTCGGCTCCGGAGGAAAGCGCGTCTGCACGCGTCCGCCGTATTTATTGGTTTTCAGGTCTTCGATGATCGTGTCCCGGAGGAAATTCGATTGCGCCGGAACAACGGGTTCGTTTTGCGTTTCCATTTCGAATTAAGAGAGCAGTTCGATCGCACGCCCAATGCGCTTGAGGCACGTCTCGCGCCCCAAAACTTCCAGCGTCTCAAATAGCGGAGGCGCTTCCTTGCGCCCGCACACGGCCACCCGGATCGGCTGGAACATCTGACCCGTCTTGATCTTCAATTCCGACGCTCCGGCGCGTAGCGCGGCATCGAGCGCCGCGTGTGTAAACTCGGCTTCCGCCAGGATCGCGCGGCCGCTGCCTAAAGCCCGCCGGGCCATCGCCGCGTCGCCCTTCTGCGGAATCAGCTCCGTTGGATCGTAAGGCGCCAGTTCCTCGAGAAAAAAGAAATCCGCCACCCGCGTCACGTCGCGCAGCAGCTTGATGCGCTCACGAATCAGTGGAGCGACGCGTTGCATCTTCCGGATATCGGCGGGAAGGCCCGCCGCCGCCGCGAACGGCACCAGCCGCACGGCGAGCTCCTCGATGGGCGACTGCTTGATGTGCTCCGCGTTCAGCCAGACCGCTTTCGGATCGAACGGATCGTCATTCGTGAAGTTGACCATCGCGTTGCTATGATGGATGCCTTCGAGCGAAAACGAATCGATCAGCTCCTGCCGCGTCATCACTTCGCGGTCGTCCTTCGGAGCCCATCCCCGCAGACACACGAAATTGACAAACCCGTGCGGCAGGAACCCCGCTTCGGCGTACGTCGTGACACTCACAACCGGGCCGTGCTTGCGCTTCGATAGCTTCGAACCGTCCGGCGCAAGCAGAAGCGGCAGATGCGCGAACTGCGGCAGCAGGAATCCGAGCGCCTCGAAGATCAAGATGTGCTTGAACGTATTCGCCAGATGCTCCTGGCCGCGCAGAATATGAGTAATCTTCAGATCCGCATCGTCGGCGCAAGAAGCCATGTGATACGTCGGCACGCCAGTGGAGCGGAGCAACGCGAAATCCTCGATATCGGAAGTCGCTTTCGTGACCGTGCCGTAGACCAGATCGTTGACCACGACCTCAGCTCGAGCGTCGCGCGGAACTTTGTAGCGCAGCACGAACGGCTCACCCTCGGCGGCCCGCCGGTCGCTCTCATCTTTGGAGAGCTGGCGCATTCCGGCGTTGAACAGCCACGGACCGGTGTCGCGCGATGGCTCGTCGTCTTCCGCGCTGGAAGCCGGCGTGAAATCCCGGTACGCGAGCCCCTTTTCGAAGATCGCCTCAGCCATCCGATGGTGCAGTTCCACTCGATCGGACTGCCGATACTCCTCATCCCACGGGAGATCCAGCCACCGGAGCCCGTCAAAAATCGAATCGAGCGAGGCTTGCGTATTGCGCTCGACGTCGGTATCGTCGATGCGCAGAACCATCG
>JASHRP010000387.1 GCA_030037375.1 Bryobacteraceae bacterium
GCGCCTCTCCCGCCCCCATGTGCGTGGCGATTTCCAGCGGAACCTCGCGGTTCATGCGGACATCCCATTCGTTTTCGTGCTTGCCCGCGCGGAAACCATGCTCGCGATCCGGCTCTTCGACGGTCAGCCGGCCATAACCGGCGGAATTGCTATATTCCACCTCCGGCCGCCAGGGGCTGTTATAGGTGAAGCTGGCATCGGCCAATTTGTCGGTGCCGTTCTCCACGCCCAGCCTCCCGGCGCCCATGTTGAAATTTACGCGCACCAGTTTGGCGTTATCGCGATCGACCGTCCGGGAACTATGTTCCATCGGACCGGCCCGCTCAATCACGCAACCTGTGCATCCCAGCGCCGCTGCCATCAAGAACACCCATTTGCCGTTCATAGGTTCCTCTTACAGCCGTACGCTTGGGCGTTGCGGTTTGTTCCGTCAGTCCGCGGCCAGTTTGATCGAGCCCACGCCGCCCGCGATATCCAAGTGGATGGTCACGTTCGACTTGCCTAAGGCGTCGTTGAAGTACCGGTGACCGTCATTGTGCAATCCGGATGAATCGATCCCGCCGATGCCGCCCGTAGCCACCGCTTCGATACCCACGCCGGTCGGCAGGTGCACAGTCGCATCGCCGACGCCCCCGCTTACGTGCGCGGTATAGCTCATCTTGGGAGATCCGCGAAGATCCAGATCCAAGGTTCCGGCGCCCATCGACATTTCCAACCCGCGCAGATCCATTGCGCCAAGATTGATCCGAGCATCGCCCGCGCCAACATGAATGGCAACGTCCATCGCGACGTCGCGATTTAGCCGTACGTCCCACTCGTTCCTTTGGCCGCCCGAAATGTGCACTCCGCCGCCCTCCTCGGGCTGCGTCATCGTCAGGTAGCCGACGCCGTTGGCGCTGTTATAGCTCACCGACGGCTTCCACATCGGGACGTTGTAGGTGAAGTCCGCGGCCGCGAGCTTGTCAGTCCCGCTCTCAACCTTCAACTCGCCAGCCCGCATGGTCAGGTTTACATGCACGAGCTCGGAATTATCGCGGTCGAAGCTGCTTGTATCGTGCTGCGTCGGACCGACGCTCTTAGTTGCGCACCCGCTGCACGCGATGGCTGCAATAAGCAGAAGCGCGCCGAGGCAAGGTCTCACTTGCCGTCGACTGAAAACGCCAGCAGCACGTTTCCGGCTTGTCCGCCCGCGAACCCATAACCACAGTCCGCGATCACCATGCCACGCGAAATCGCGGGCCCAGCGCCGTTGAACGATCCGCCTTTCGCGGCGACTTTGTTCACCGTCTCGAAATCGCGTTTGGCGTCGAAATCCCAGACGATCTCGCCGGTTTTGGTCGAATAGGCTCGCAGATGCGCGCCCATCGATGCGGAGAAGGCGAGTCCCGGCATCGCCGACACGGCCGCAGCTTGCGCGGTATTGCCTGCCCCCTTAGGCGCGGGCGTGTCCCACGTCTTCATGCCCGTTCCGATCTTCAGCGCGTACAATCCTGGCGTGCCGTCGGTGCGATTAATGTCAGAGACTGCCGCGTAAATGGTCTGATCGTCCGCGGCCATGCCCCACGCGATTCCGCCCATCAAGCCGGTGCCTTGGCCGATCCTGGTCTTCCACACGATCTCGCCGCGCTTGTCTGGATCGAGGCCGTACACGATGCCGGATTTCTGCCCCGCCAGCAGCATTTCTTTGCCGTTGACAGTTCGCAGAATCGGAGAGCTGCCGAAGTCATAGTCGTCGCCTGGATTTTCCGGGCAGTTCACGCCCTTCGGGCAACCGGGGACCCAGTTGTCGTGAGAAGTAACCTGGCTGGCCCACAACAGGCTGCCCGAATCGAGATCGAACGCCAGAATCGCGTCGCTGGTGTTGATCTCGATCCCCGTAAACGAATTTCCCGTGCCGACATAAACTCGCTTGCGTTGCGTGTCAATCGTCGGGGCTGACCACACGCCCGCGCCCGCAGGCCCGAACATCGGAGTTCCTTCGGCGTTGGTCTTGTATTGCTTCGGCGGATCGGATACCGTGAACGTCTTCCAAATCACCTTTCCGGTCGCGGCGTCCAACGCGGCCAAGCTGCCGCGAAACGTGCAGCACTGATACTTCGGCGTCTGCGAAGACGCGAGCTCTTCGCCAGACGCCACCGGCACATACACGCGGCCGCTCGAAAACACCGGCGTTCCCGTAATGCGAGCCAGAGGATGCTCATCCATTCTGACCTTCCACAGGCCTTTGCCGGTCTGTGCATCCACTGCGTGAGCGAAACCCTTGCCGTCGCCGAAAAACGCCACCCATTGGGATCCCGATCGGGCCACATCAATTCCAGTCCGCACGATCGCGCCCGCGTCATAGCTCCAGTAAATGCAGCCGGTAGATTCGTCCAGCGAATAGACGTTTCCGGAATAGCTGCCGACGAACACGCGTCCGCCGACGATCGCCGGCTGACCGACGGCTCGCATATCGCCCGCGAATCCGAATGCCCATTTCAGCTTCAGTCTGCTTGCATCCGCGGCGGCGAAGCCGGGCTGCGGCTGATAGCGTCCGTTCGATGCATCCACTCCCCATCCGTTCCAATCGCCCGTGCCGGGAGCGAACGCTTTCGGATTTCCCGTGCAGCGGCCCGTTTCGTCGGCAGCCGCCGCGACCCCAGCCAGGCACGCGCTAAGACCAATCAATACCGCCAGTTTTTTCATCATGCTATGCAACACAACGTTATACTATCAGTTGATGCAAAATCGCGCGGTTGCTACGATTACCGCGATCCTGGTTGACGATGAAAAGCTCGCCACGGACGAGCTTGCCTATCAGCTCCGCGACTTCCCCGATATCGAGATCGCCGCGACGGCTTCGAACGGCCTGGAGGCGCTCAAACTGATTGAGGATCTCGAACCCGACCTCGTTTTCATGGACGTTCAAATGCCGGGCCTCGATGGCCTCGGCGTGATCCGGAAGCTTCGCGAAGCCAAGATCCCTTTGCCGTACTTCGTGATGGCCACGGCCTACGATCAATACGCCGTCGAAGCGTTCCGCTGGGAAGCGCTTGATTACCTGCTGAAGCCCGTCGAGAAAGAACGGCTGGCGATGGCCGTCGAACGCGCCCGCAAGGGCGTCGCTGACCGCGCGAAGACCGCTCCGCCGGAACTGCCTCCGCCGAAGCCCACGCTGCAACGCACGAAGCTGCTGGTGAAGAGCAATCAGCGCAACTTTATCGTGGATGCGCGCGAGGTTGTGTACGCAACGATCGAGGACGGCCTGATCACCGTGGTTGCTTCCAACCTCGAAGGTCAATCCAATTACCGCACGATAGAAGAGCTGCAATCGAATCTCGATCCAGAGATTTTCTGGCGCGTTCATCGCTCGTATCTGGTGAACATTCACCGGATCAAGGAAGTGGTGCCGTGGTTCAAATCGAGCTTTCAGCTCCGCATGGACGACAAGAAGCAATCGGAGATCCCCGTCAGCCGCGTACAAACCAAGCGCCTCCGCGCGCTGCTCAAGCTGTAGCCTCATGTTGGGCAATAGCTTGATGGCGGGCAACCGTTATTTTGAAGATGTCTCGCCCGGAGATCAATTTCCCGGCGGATCTGTCGAAGTAACGGAGGCCGATTGCATCGCTTTCGCCACGGCGTACGATCCGCAACCGATGCATCTCGATACCGAAGAGGCGCGCGCCCGGTTCGGCGGAATCATCGCCAGCGGATGGCACACCGCCGCATTGGTGATGCGCCAAGTCGCCCTCGCGCGGCCGCTGGGCGATACGGAAGTGCTCGGAATGGGAGTCGAAAACTTGCGGTGGCGCCAGCCGGTGCGCCCTGGCGACACGCTTCACGTGGAGATGGAGATCACTTCAACCAAACCGTCGGAATCGAATCCGCGCTACGGGATCGTTACGTTCCTGATCACCACTCGGAATCAGCGCGGAGAAACGGTCATGACACACTCACCGTTCTGCTGGGTGCCTCGGCGGCCGGTTCCTTAGACGACTGCTTTTCTTCGTGGTAGTCCGCCTCCGTGTTCACGTCCCATAGGTTGCTCTTGTCGGTGATGCCCGCCGCGATATTGTCCACGGCGATCATCGCGGTGAGCATCGAATGGTCCTGATTGTTGTACCGGTGCATGCCATTGCGCCCGATGAGGAAGAGATTCTCGTAGCGGTCCACGTATTCGCGAATCTCAGAGAAGCGATCGTAGGTTCCGAAGTAGGCCGGGTAAGTCTTCTCCATTCTTAGAACGACTGAATCGAGAACCTGCCCGGCGTCGATGATCCCGATCTTGCTCAACTCCTCTTTCGCCAGTGCGCTCATCTCCGCGTCGCTCATGCGCCATAACGGATCGGATTCGTTGCAAAAGTATTCAAGACCCAGCCAGACCTTCGACGGATCGGCAACCATGTATGGGCTCCAATTATTGAAGATTTGAAGCCGGCCGAGCTTCACATCAGGCTCCTGGATGTAGATCCAGTTATCGGCAATCAGCTTCTTGCCTTCGGGAGTTTGGTCGTGAATCTTCAGGGACCGGACCAGAAGACCGACCGTGATGAAATCGCGGTAAACCAGCCCGTCCGATACTTCCAGTACCTGCGCGGGAGGCCTTACATCGAACGACCGCATTAATTCCTGGATCGGCGCGGTGGAGAAAAAGTGATCTCCGAAAATTGTCTGGCGTGTTCCGTTCGAGTCTTCTGTTTCCACTGAAGTGACTCGCCAGCCATCCGTGTTTACGCGATCCACGCGGACGCCGGTGCGAATCTCGCCGCCCATCTCTTGAATGCGCCGAGCCGTCTCTTCCCACATCTGTCCCGGGCCGAACTTCGGATACAGGAACTGCTCGATCAAAGACGTCTGCGTGCCTCTTTGCGCTATTCCGTCTTTCTGGCCGGTGCCGAAAGCTTTCTTTGCCGCATGCCTAAGCGCTCCCCAGGCTGACAAGCCTTTGATGCGCTGCGCGCCCCATTCCGCGCTGATCCGATCGCAAGGAACTCCCCAGACTTTTTCCGTATACGACTTGAAGAACGTCAGAAACAATTCGCGGCCGAAACGATTGACCAGATACTGCTCTAGCGTGCGTTCGTGCCTGATCGGAAACATCGCGCTTTTGATATAGCTGAGACCGATCCGGAGGGTCCGCACCACGCCGAGCTTCACCAGCGTGTCCTTGGTCAGCGTGATCGGATAATCGAAGAATCTGCGCAGATAGTAGATCCTCGATTTGCGCGGCCGGAGCAGCATCACATTGTCGCGGGTCGCCGCGTCGAGTCCCGCCAAACCGGCGGGAACATCCCGCTCCATCCCGTGGTACTGGATTCGCTCCGTCTCGCCGGCCGAGGCCTGTAGCGGCAGCATCTTGAGCCACCACTGCATCACCCGCTCCGATTTCGAAAAGAAGCGATGCCCGCCAATGTCGATCCGGTTGCCCTTGTAATTGACGGTGCGGGAGATGCCGCCCATGTGGCAGCTCTTCTCCAGAACAATCGGCTTGATATTTGTGCGGGTTAGCAGCTCATGCGCCGCCGTTAGGCCGGCGGGCCCGGCTCCGATAATGACGGCTCGATCGGTAGGGTCCATGCGTTTCCAGCCGCCGTCGTTTACGTCTCTTCGCCTTTTTTCGTGGCGGGCTCGTCATAACTAATGCCCGTCATAATGTAGGTGTGCGGCTTTATAGGAGATCGTCCGTTTGACCCCCAAAACTACAGCCCTCCAGCCCGAGATTTTTGGAGAAAGCCGCGCCGCGAAAGAACTTCGCGAGATCTTCCAGTCCGGAAGACCGCTGACTTACGTCCGCACGACCGAGGAACAACGGGTTGCGAACGTCCTCAACGAGGTATCCGACCGGCTTGACCCATCGGGCGAGCTTCCCGTTTTCTCCTGGAGCCTGACGGAGGGAATGCACTTGGCAGGCGAGGCGCCCCAACCTGGAGCCGAAACCGCGCGCGGGGCACTCGATTTTATTATTTCCTACGACGGTCCCGCGATCTTCCACCTTCGGGATTTCCACGAGCCTCTGCGTGAAGCGCCGGAAGTCCGGCGCCGGCTGCGCGATGTCTATCACCAGTGCCTCGGAAAGAACAAGTTCACGGTCATCTCGTCTCCGGTGCGATTTATCCCCGAAGAAGTCGAGCGAAGCATGATATTCTTCGACCTGCGCCAGCCGGACAAGGTTGAACTGGCCGCGTTCGTTCGAGAAAGCGTCCCAGGCGCGGACGCTGAGCTGGTCAATCAGTTCGCGAACGCGCTGCAAGGGTTGACGCTCGACGAAGCCGGCTACGCGCTGCGCCGCGCTCGGACGGCAAGCGGCGAGTTGGGCGCCGAATCCGTGCCCGCTCTGCTCGAAGAGAAGCGCCTGCTGGTCAATCGCGGAGGGGTGATCGAGTTCATCTCCGAAGCAACGGATCTGGGCGACGTCGGCGGCCTTGGGAACTTGAAGCAATGGCTGAGAGAACGGCGCAAACTGTTCGAAATGCGCGACGACTTGAGCGCGGAGATCGTGCCCAAGGGCTTGCTCATGATGGGCATCCCTGGTTGCGGCAAGAGCTTGTGCGTCAAGGCGATCGCGAATCAATTCCAGCTCCCGCTGTACCGCATCGACATGATCGAGATTTTCTCCGGGCGGCACGGGAAACCGGAAGGCGCATTCGTCGCCGCGTGCAAAATGATGGAGGATATGGCGCCCGCGGTGTTGTGGTTCGACGAAATCGAGATGGGAATCACCTCCACCGATTCCGGCGGCGAACAAGGCCGCATCTTCGCGTTCTTTCTTACTTGGATGCAGGAGAAAGCGCGGGGGCTTTTTGTAGCGGCAACGGCCAATCGCATCGATCTTCTACCCGCCGAGATGATCCGCAAGGGCCGCTTCGACGAGGTTTTCTTCGTCGATCTTCCGAGCGAAGAGGAGCTGGCAGAGATCTTCGGAATTCACCTCGCCCGCCGTGGCGTGGATACGTCAGCGATCAACGTTGAAAGGCTGACCCAATTCACCACCGGCTGGACCGGCGCGGAAGCCGAGCAGTGCGTGATCTCGGCGATCACTCGCGCGAAGCTCGACGGGAGAACGGTGACCGAGCAGGATCTGATCAACATCGCGGTGAAGCAGGTTCCGCTTTCCCGAACGATGAAGGAGCAGATCAATCACATTCGCGGCTGGGCATTTGAGCGCGCCATCCGCGCCTCGCCGCAGCCCGTGCGGCGGTAGGTCCGCGACTTAGTGCTGACCGTCGAGAGCGTTAATGAGCTGCGTGGCCACGGCCAACTGGCTGGTGCTCCCGCGAAGCATCACCACGCGCGGCGTGTCAAAGACGAAGATTCCTCCGCTTCCGATCGCTTCGGCCGCGCCGCTCTTGAATTGCTGTAACAGGTCAGGGTTCGCCAAATGGAAGACGCGGACCGACTCGTCGGTAGCGTTTGGGATTCGATACTCATCTGAGCTCGAAGTTGATGCGGGCGGCTGATCGAGCTGATTCAACAGCCATTCAACGGTTGCGACGGTATCGGGATAGTCTCGAAGAATGATTGCTCGCTGAGCATTGACTGTGAACAACCTCCGAATCTGAGCGGTTGAACGGACGGCGTTTGCCACGCTAACGAACTCCTGAGGGTTCTTGGCCGTCTTCACGTAAAAGACGCGCGTAGGAGTATCTCCCCGGCTATCTGTGAGCCCCGTGTATCCCCCGCCGTCGCCGTCTTTCGGTTGATCGGAGGGCTTGTCTAACTGACCGACCAGCCATTCAATCGCAGCCGCCTTATCCGGAGTGTCGCGAATCATCATGGCCATGGTGGCGTTATACGTGAACAGCCGGCGCGTCTCGGTAACGGTGCGGATGGCATTGGCGATCTCGACGAAGTCCTGCACCGTGGCTGGATTTTTGAAATGGAAGACCCTCACGACGCCTTCAATGGGCTGCTTCTGTGGACCGAGCTCATCCATCTTGAATTGAGCCCCGTCGTTGCCCGAACTTCCCGCCGGCAAGTCGAGTTGCTGCAATAACCATTCCGCCCCGTCAACCTGCTCCGGCGTGGCGTGCAGAGTTATGGTCCTTTGCGCGGCGGCGGCTGAGAGACCTTGAATTTCCATCACCGTTCGAATGCCATTGGCCATTTCCATGAACGCCTGGTCCGTCGGGGCGTTCTTGACTTCGAGGCGGCGCTCGACTTGCGCGACAGTCTGTCCTAACGCGACTGTCGCAAGCGCAAAACCGATCCAGATGTTCCGCATGGTTGCCTCCTTCGCAGATTCAGACGTGAGCCGTTCACTGAGCGTGCATAAACCTTTCGCCCGAAACCGGCGATTCATGACCGTGGGAGTCTGCCTCAAGGCATACGACAGCTTCGCGCAACGCCAGAAGCTCGCGTGCTGGACTCTCTTTCTGATCACGCTGACGGTCCGAACCGCGCTTCTTCCGTCGTTCTCACCTTGGGGAATGGGAGTTCCAAAACCGATCATCCATGACGAATTCAGCTATCTCCTCGCCGCGGACACTTACGCGCACGGACGGCTCGCGAACCCAACGCATCCATTTTGGCAGCATTTCGAAAGCTTTCAGGAGACGCAGCAACCCGCCTATGCCTCCAAGTACCAGGTTCTTCCGGGATTGACACTGGCGTTCGGGCAGAAATTCTTTGGCGAGCCCTGGGTGGGCGTGCTGCTCACATCGAGCCTGCTCTCCGCCGCGATGTGTTGGATGCTCCAAGGTTGGATCGCGCCAGGGTGGGCGCTGCTTGGCGGACTGCTGTTTGCGCTGCGCGTGGATGTGTTCAGTTACTGGAT
>JASHRP010000388.1 GCA_030037375.1 Bryobacteraceae bacterium
GGCTTGCCGGCCGAAGGGCGATCGCTTCGGAGCTGGCTACCCTACAGCTCTAAACGGAATCGTCCGAAAGAAGATCGTGGACCGCCGCTTCGCCGATCGTTACGATGTCCGATTCGACGTGCGCCTGACCGTCCTCGGGGCAGGCGAGCGGACGATCGACGGCCACATCAGCGATATCTCGGAATCCGGCATCGGCGTGAGTCTGCCGTTCGCGCTCGCTGAAGGGGATATCGTTCAGTTGAAAGTAGCGGACACCACGCTGTTCGGCTTCGCGATTCATTCCGTACAGGAGGAAGCCGGGTGGCGAGCCGGGATTGAAATCCAGCGCGTTCTGATCGGCGGATCCGAACTTTCGCGCCTGCTGCATTCGGCTCTGCGGCGCTCGCTTCCCAACGTGCCCGGCGTGCTCGCGGGCAGCCTGAGCAACTAACTAACGGCCGGTTTCAGTTCTCCGTCGGAGTTTTTTCGGCGTGATCCACCACGATCATTTCCAGAGGGCCTCGGCCCTTCACTAGCCTGAGACCGAGCTGATCCTGGATAGCCGATTCAATGCTCGATCCGGGATCGCTCGGCTCCGCGGCCTGACCGCCGCCGCCGGGAAGCGGAGGAAGTGCGAGCCGGCCTGTGTCCGGCTTGTACTCGACCTGATAATCGTACTTCCCGGTCAAGCCGGTCTTATCGACCACGGGATGATTTAGTTCGTTGCTAAGGCCAGTCGCGATTTGCGCGGCGGTTTGCGCCCTTCCGATCATGTGCGCAACGATGTTGTTCGGGCCGCTCATCTGAATCATCATGATCATTCCCGCTGAGGGTAGCTTCGGCGTCCCGTCCGGTCCCGGCTTGATCGGTATGGGCGTGCCGGGCGTCGGCTTAAACTCGGGAGCATCGGACGGCAGATCGGTTTCTTTCAGCTTTGCTCCGCCCTTCGCCACCACGAGTTCGTCTATTTGGAATTCCTTCGAGTCCTTGTGAATCGCCACCCCAAACCGCTCCCTCAGCAGGTTCTGCCACATCACCATTGCCTGCTCTTTGGTCGCTCCCGCCGGCACCTTCACCAGCACGTCGAACCGTTCCATTCTTAACCAGTCCGGACCGGTCACCTGGTACGGTTTCACGTCGTAAGCGGTGGTCAACATGGCAAATATCGTTGCGCCATTCCAGGTAATTTGGGTCGGGTCGGACGACCCGGGTCCGCCTCTGGGAGGGCCGAAGAAGACCCCTTTGCTCTGGTCCGGTGGAGCGGTGGGCTTGATCGAGGCAACTTCAAAGAAGAGGTCGGCCGCCTGTCCCGTCAAAAAAACACCGGCCGAGAAACCGGCACAAACCGTCAGGAGCGCTTTCCGCATTCGCCGATTAGACGCGCGCTGGGTCCAAAAGGTGCCCACGGACCGAAGAGAAAACGCCTGCCGGTACAATAAATCCTGGTGCCTTATAAAATTACACTCATTCCCGGGGACGGGATCGGTCCGGAAGTCTCGGCGGCCGCCCGCGAAGCCGTCGACGCCACCGGCGTGCCCATCCAGTGGGAGACGGCCGAGCTCAATGCCGATATCATCGCCTCAACCGGCCAGAGCCTTCCGCAGCACGTCCTGGACAGCTTGGAGCGCACTCACGTCGGCCTAAAAGGGCCTGTGACTACGCCGATCGCCGGCGGCTATACCAGCGTCAACGTCGCCCTCCGCAAGCGGTTGGATCTCTATGCGAACGTGCGCCCGGTCCGATCTCTGCCGCGTCTGGTAACGCGCTTCAGCGACGTCAAGATCGATATGGTGATCTTCCGGGAAAACACGGAGGACCTCTACTCGGGCCTGGAGCATGAAGTGGTTCGCGACGTGGTGACCAGCCTCAAAGTGATCACCCGCACCGCATCGATCCGCATCGCCGAAGCGGCTTTCGGTTTCGCCAGGCAAACCGGCCGGAGGAAGGTAGCCGCGATTCACAAAGCCAACATCATGAAGCTGGCCGACGGGCTCTTTTTACGCTGTTGCCGTGAAGTGGCCGCGCGATTTCCGGAGATCGAGTATCGCGAAGTCATCGTCGATAACGCCGCAATGCAACTGGTGATCCGGCCGGAACAGTTCGATGTCTTGCTGCTCCCCAATCTCTACGGCGATATTGTGTCCGATCTTGCGGCTGGCTTGGTGGGCGGATTGGGCGTCGTGCCCGGGGCCAACCTCGGGGAGCGCGACGCTGTCTTTGAGGCCGTGCACGGATCCGCGCCTGACATCGCGGGCAGAGGCATCGCCAACCCCACGGCCATGATGCTCTCAGCGGCGTTGATGCTGGATCACCTTCACGAGCAGGAAGCCGCGACGCGTTTGCGTTCGGCTGTCGAAACGGTCTATTCCGATCGCAAACACTTGACGCCTGACGTCGGCGGACACGGAGGAACCCGGGAGTTCACCGACGCGGTGATCGCGGCATTGAAGACCTGACTTCGCAATTACTCCGCGGCCGTTACCGCCGTCGCCGCTTCGAGACTCAGTAATCGCTGCCGCAATGGCCGCATTTCCTCCTCGCTCAACCGCTCCGCGCACCCCGCGACTATTCTTCGGGCTTGCTCCCGGAGCCAGTCTTTTTCCGAGGAATTAATCGTCGCGCCAGCGATATCGCCCAGAGCGCGCAGTATTCGGAGGCTCACCGCCACGTCGCCTTTCGCGTACATGCGAATCTGCTCGAAGGCCGAGGTTGCCAGATGATCGAAGTCGATCCACGGCAAGCTGAGGCGCAAAATGCCGGGAGGATCGTAATATAAAGGTGAAAGCGGCTCGCGCGAGACGAACCGGATCAGGATGCGGCTCAACTGATCGATCGAGCCGATCGCGGTGGTTGGATCGTTCACCGCCGGCGAAATCGCCCTGAGCGCGATGTCCACGATCTGCAAAATGCCGAATTCGACGTCCTGTTCGAGCGTTCTGGATGCTCCGAGATCGAACGCCTCGCGGATTTCGGCCAGTTTCTCGGGCTCGATCCGGCTGGCCTTCGTGGTCATCAGAAGCGGCGTCCCGGCCGGTACGAACTGGCCCACGCGTCGCAGCACGCGCAGCGTGACATGGCAATACTTGGCCGCGTTTACCAGGGTAGGAATATCGACGAAGCGGATGTACCCGGAAGTCTCTGCCAGAATCGGCGTTTCGTCGACCCCAGGCGGCTCCGATTGGGAATGATTCAGCCGCGCGGTGCGCCCCTCCGGCATCAGCGTTTCGATCATGGCGACTGTTTCCGTGGCGATCCGGTCCACGATGTTGCTCACGCTGATCGCTCGCGTGATGTGATGGATGAAAAACAGCAGCCACCCGACGCAGGCTATGGCCAGCAGCATCGCACCCATCACCGTGGCGACCGGAGCAAACGGCGCCGGCTGAGACCGGGCCGCAGGCAGCGCCGCCATGCAATAACTGAAGGTGCCGAGGAAGATTCCCAGCGTCCATTGCGTGACCCGGTCGCGCGAAAAGCTCACGATGATGCGTGGGGAAAACTGCATCGATGCCAGCGTCAAGGTCATCAGCAGGATCGCGAAGACGATCGAGACCACGGTCATGATCGAGGCCGCGATGCCGCCCAGAATCACTTGCGCCACTTGCGGGTCGGAGTGAGAAGGGAACAGAGCTGGCGGGACCAGGTTGCTGAGCGGCGGAAAGACCTCTTCGAACCAGGAAAGCAACGCGCCCGCGGCTCCGAGAGCTAGCGCGATGATGAGCGGGCGGACGAGGAATCCGCCGCGCAGATTGTACATCGCATGGCGGAGCCACGCCGGGAGACGCTGCGTCACGATCTTTTTATCTTAAGGCGGATGTGCTTTACGGCTGATACGGCTCAAACCCGGCGCGAATCAGCGCCGCTCGCGCCGAGGCGTCGTCCGATGGGCCGACATAAAAGAATGCGCCGATGCGCTCGCTGGGAAAGATGACCCCGCCGCGGTAAGTATCCGGCTCGACCAAATAATCGAACCCGGCGCCGGTCAAGATTTCCTCGACACGCAGAGCTTCCTTGAGTTTCTTGGCGACGTAGAGCAGCGCTAGCTCGACCTCGCCGAAATGGTCCGGCTCGCGCCGCATCAGCCTCCCACGCGAGCTTTGAAGGCTTGGAAAGTCTCCGGATTCGATTTGGCTAGGAACTCGACGTACGCCTTGGCGACGGTTTCGAGATTCTTCATGTAATTCTCATCCTTGAAAGCGGCGCGGAACTCCGCGATCAACGGCTCTACGCGAACCCATGCGAGCAAAAGCTCGCGGCTGCTCTGGAAGAACAACTCGTCGTTCAGAACTCCGGAGGTGACAAAAGACGCGACCATGTCCCAGTAGCTGGTCACTTGGCGAGCCATCGCGTTGGCTTCCGATCCCGGCGGGCAAAGTTGCTGAAATTCCGCCATGGTCTTGCATTTGAAATTACCGGCGAACCAACTGCGCGCCGCCCGCATTTTCTCTTCACGGCGCAGCTCGTAAAGCTTCACAATCAGATTCACATCGTCGTAAGTGGCTTTGGACATAACTATCTCAGGGTAACTGAGAATTCCAGGCCGCCGCCGGCACACTCAAGTTAATGGGCCAGCTTGCTTGCGCAAACCCGATCCTGACCGAGGACGATCAGCTTCATTGGCTTGCCCTGCGGATGGTTCCAGGTCTCGGGACGCGCAAAGCCAGACAATTGATCTCGGTCTTCAAGACGCCGCAAGCGATCTTTCGGGCCTCGCGGTCGGAGTTGGAGGGGGCCGGTTTGTCCGCCTCGGTCGCCCATAACCTCGCCAGCGGTTGCGCTTTCGAAGATGCGGTCACCCAAAGGGAGAAGCTTGGTAAAGCCGGCGCTGAGCTTGTTCCGATTACCGATTCCCGCTATCCTCCCCGGCTCAAGGAGATCTTCGATCCGCCGCCTTTGCTCTACGTTCGCGGCCGGGTCGAACTGCTCGGGACCCTTATGCTCGGGGTGGTCGGAACCCGCCGGCCGACTGCGTATGGAACTGCGGCCGCAACCCGTCTGTCGCGCGACCTGGCAACCGCCGGCTTGACCATCGTTAGCGGCATGGCGCGCGGGATCGACACGGCCGCGCATCGCGCTGCGCTCGATTGCCAAGGCGATACGGTGGCCGTGTTCGGGTGCGGGGTTGATGAGCTCTATCCGGTTGAAAACCGTAAGCTGTCCAATGAGATAGCGGACAAAGGTCTGATAATCTCAGAGTTTCCGATGGGTGCGCCTCCGTATCCTCAAAACTTCCCGGTTCGGAACCGGATTGTCAGCGGCATCAGCGCCGGTGTGCTGGTGGTGGAAGGCGGGGAGTACTCAGGTTCGGCCATCACGGCGAAGCTGGCGGCGGAGCAGAATCGGGAGATCTTTGCCGTCCCCGGAAACATCACGTCCAAAATGAGTTGGGGTCCGAACCTGCTCATCAAACAAGGAGCGAAACTGGTCCAGGAATGGAATGACGTAGTGGGCGAACTGCCCGCCGAGGATCGCCGCCGGCTCTCGGATCGCTTCCGTAAGCAACTGAATCTAAATGAGAACGGAGAGGATGTAACCTCAGGACAGAATTTGGCATCAGATCCAACCGGACCGATGAAAGCGGTGGCGCAAGCGGTTTTGGGCACATTGAGCCCGGATTCGCCGATGCCGTTGGATGATCTGATAGAGACGATTCAAGGGTGTTCGTCGTCAGAAATCATTGCTGTCCTGTTCGATCTTGAGATGTCCGGATTGATACGGCAGCTACCTGGGAAGAACTTCCTGAGGGTCTGGGCCGACTAACCAGGCCGCCCGCGCTCCGTGCTAAGATTTCGGTTGTTTCTTTATACGGACCGGCTGTTCGTAATCCAAGGAAGGTCGCGCACTCATTTATGGCAAGGAATCTCGTCATCGTCGAATCCCCGGCGAAGGCGAAAACAATCGGTAAGTATTTGGGTAAGCAGTACGTTGTCAAAGCCTCGCTCGGTCATGTGAAGGATCTGCCGAAGAAGGACTTAGCGGTGGACGTGGAGCACGATTTCACCCCCGTCTACGAGGTCATCGAGGGTAAAAAGAAGCTAATCGCGGAGCTGAAACAGGAAGCCAAGAAGTCTGACACAGTCTATCTGGCGGCCGACCCGGACCGGGAAGGCGAAGCCATCTGCTACCACCTTCAGGAAGAGCTCCAGGACGGCAAAAAGGGCGCCGCCAAGATCTTCCGCGTGATGTTCAATGAGATCACCAAGAGCGCCATCCAAAAGGCGTTCGAGAAGCCGGCATCGGTAAACCTGCACCTGGTGGACGCCCAGCAGGCCCGGCGCGTACTGGACCGGCTGGTTGGGTACAAGATTTCGCCGCTGTTGTGGGACAAGGTCCGCCGCGGACTTTCGGCCGGGCGGGTGCAAAGCGTCGCTCTGCGCCTGATCGTCGACCGGGAACGGGAAATTCGCGCGTTTCAAAAGCGTGAATACTGGACCATCGACGTCAACCTGGCCGCGAAGAAGCCGCCGCAGCTCTCGGCGCACCTAGCCAAGAAGAACAACGAGAACGTCGAGATCCCGAATGAAGCGGGCGCTCAGGAGATTGTAGGGACACTCGATGGAGCGGCGTACGTAGTCAAGTCCGTCACCAATCGCGAAAAGCGCCGCAACCCGGTGCCGCCGTTCACCACCTCAACCCTCCAACAAGAGGCGTCGCGCAAACTCCGATTCAGCGTCAAACGAACCATGATGCTGGCTCAGAAACTGTACGAAGGCGTCGAGCTTGGGTCGGATGAAGGCCCGGTCGGCTTGATCAGCTACATGCGTACGGATTCCACGCGTGTATCGAACGATGCGCTCGATGAGGTCCGGGGAATGATCGCGGAACGATATGGCGCGGACTACCGTCCGGCGTCGCCCAATTTTTACAAGAGCAAGAAGGACGCTCAGGACGCGCACGAAGCCATCCGCCCGACTTCGTCCCTGCGCACCCCCGAAAGCGTCGAGAAGTACCTTCAGGAAGACGAACTGAAGCTTTACCGCTTGATCTGGATGCGCTTCGTGGCGTCGCAGATGACCCCGGCAGTCTTTGACCAAACCACCATCGACGTGGAGGCGAAGGGCAAAGATGGCGCGATGTATCTGTTCCGCGCGACCGGCAGCGTTCCGAAGTTCGACGGGTTCCTCAAAGTTTATGAGGAAGGCAAGGATCAGAAAGACGAGGAGGATGAGGAGCTGAAGCACCGCCTGCCGGCGGTTACCGAAGGCGAGGCGCTCAAGTTCCGCTCCATCGAGCCGGAACAGCACTTTACCGAGCCTCCTCCGCGCTTCACAGAAGCCACGCTGGTGAAGGAACTCGAAGCCGACGGCGTCGGCCGTCCGTCCACCTACGCTTCGATTCTTTCGACGATCCAGGAACGCGAGTATGTGAATAAGGAGGGCGGCAAATTCATTCCGACGGAGCTCGGAATGGTAGTGACGGACCTGCTGCTCGAAAGCTTCAATGACCTGTTCGACGTAACCTACACGGCTCGGATGGAGAATGAGCTCGACGACATCGAAGAAGGCAAGATCGACTGGCGCACCTCGATGGGAGAGTTCTACGAGCGGTTCCAAAAGGAACTGGCTCACGCCGAGCGCCACATGACCGACATCAAGCGCATGGAGCGGCCCACCGATCTGGTCTGCGACAAGTGCGGCAAGCCGATGGTCATCAAGTGGGGCAAGCATGGCAGCTTCGTCGCCTGCACCGGCTACCCGGAGTGCAAGAACACGCGCGAGTTGACGGTCGATCTGCCGGATATCGATAAGGCGGACTTAACGGAGCAGGATGAAACCGAATACTGCCCCAACTGCGGCCGTCCGATGGTGCTGAAGAAGGGCCGCTTTGGGCAGTTTTTGGCGTGTTCCGGTTACCCGGATTGCAAAACCACAAAGCAGCTTGGCGAGGCGCAGAAGCCCAAGGATGTGCCGCTGGACGAGAAGTGCCCGCAGTGCGGCAACCAGCTCATCAAGAAGTACGGCCGCTATGGCGAGTTCGTGGCGTGCTCGAATTATCCGACTTGCAAGTTCGTCAAGCAGAAGACCATCGGCGTGAAATGCCCGAACTGTTCCGAAGGCGAGGTTGTGG
>JASHRP010000035.1 GCA_030037375.1 Bryobacteraceae bacterium
AGAGCCACCATCACGTAATCGATGCGCTGCGTTCCGGCCTGCGGCGCGGCGGATTCCAGCGAAAGACTCTGAATCGTCTGTTCCTTGCCGTCTTCCCAGATCTTGAAATCTTTTGCCTCGAGGTCCTTAACGTAATTGCCCTTCTTGTCGGTGACGACCGCGTCGACGAGCACGAGCTTGGTTTCGCTGCGGATCACCGCAGGCTGCTGCGCGAGCGCGCATGCGCTCAAACACAGAAGCGATAAGCCCGTCAGTTTCATGGAATCTCCACGCCTTCGTTTTGCGCCGCCATTGCCCGTCCTTCCGAGTCTCGCACGACCACGCGAACCACGTAGGCGCCGGGAGGGACATCGAAGCTCTCCTTCACCATCATGCCCAGGTTGCGCGCCGATTCGAGCGTCTGATCGCGGAGCTGCATATCCATGGTGCGCTCGGTTCCCTTGACGTAGCGGCCGTTTTGATCGAATAAGCCGGTCACCACGATCAGCGTGTCACGATTCCGGTCGTCGGCCTTTCTGAACTTTACGTTTTTCAAGTCGACCCGAGTCTCCACGGTGAGCTCGGCCTTCGCCTCGCTCTGCTTGAAGAACTCCGTGTGGAGCTTCACCGGGATGTCCATCCGTTCGTCCTGAGAGAACACGGCATCCTGAACCTCTTCACGAGCTTCTTCGGCCGGGTCGATAGCATGGTTCGGCGCCCAATAGCCGCGCCGCGCCTCCACGGTCAGACTCATTCCGTTCTTCAGCGTCACTTTCAATTTGTGGTAACTGCCGTCGAACTTCAAATTGTCGGGCGAAAATCCGAGCACGTACACATATTCGGGCCGAGACGCCAATTGCTGCAGGCCGTCCGCGATTCCGTTGTCGTTGTGAAAGAACGTCCCGCCGGTCGCGGCGGCGAACTCCGCCAGCAGGTCCGAACCGAGGGACGCTTCGGCGCGGTCGGCCTGCGCCAGTACCGCCGAGGAATGACCGCGATCGCTCGCGTCGATGCCGCCGGTATACAGCCCGCGAATGTCCAGCGTGTTAATCGTGACTCCCGCGCGAATTGCCTTATCGAAGATGTCGTTCTCGTTGACGCGATGCTCCGCCGTCATAACGAATCCGGGAGAAGCCATGACGATGGTCCGGCTGCCGGGAAGAACGCTCATGCTCTTGATCAAATCCTGGAGGGTATATAGCGATGTGATCGCTTCATTCATGCCATATGCCAGAGCGAGCTGAGCGGCCTGCTTGACCTTCGCGATCAGAAGCGGAGGGCAATTCGGGTCAGTCAGTTTGCAGACGCAGTTTTGCGCTTCCGCGAACACCGCGTTCAAGAGTTGGTCGCTGTTCAGGTTGGAGAGAATCTGCGCGTCGGTACTGACCGGACTCAGCGTGCGGTTCTGATTCACCAGCACGTCCGCCACGTAGTAGGTCATGCTGGGGCAATCCGTCTCCGGATTTATGGCGGGCGCCCACGGCTGGATCCGATTCAGGGTCGCGCGCAGCTTCGCCATGTCGTTCGTGAAATCCTGCGTGGTGCGTCCGCTGGTGGTGAAGATCCCGGCGCGGCCGCGGGAGTCGAGCGGTTGTTCCAATTGCTGGAGCGCCGCCTGCCGGGCTTGCAATAGATCGCCGGCCTTCATGTGAACGTCGTCGAAAAAGTACGCGACGTAGCGGGAGGGCAACTCTGGCTTAGGCGCGCCCGGCGGGGGCGAAGTCTCGGAAGCTCCAGCCGGGCGCGATCCGCTCTCAGCGATCGAAGCGGTGGTCTCGATCGTGAATTTCGTAATGACTTGCAGCTTGGCTTTATCGAAGAGCTGAAAATCCTCCTGCTTCAGGCTGCCGACGCTGCGGCCATCCCGGTCGCGGATCACCACGGGGACGGAGACCAGGTTCACCCGGCTGCTGAACGTCGCGGGAGCTTCATGCGTGACCACTTCCGGCTGATTCTGTTGCGCCCATGCTGCTCCGCTGAGCAGGCACACAATCGCGATTCGCGCCTTCATTGAATCTCGATTCCTTCATTGTGCGCCGCCATGGTCCGGCCGCTTGCGTCTCGAACCACCACGCGCACGATGTAACTGCCTGGAGCGATGTTGAACGTCTCCTTCACAATCATCCCCGAGTTTCGCACCGCGTCGAGTGTCCGGTCGAGCAGCTTCAGATCGATCGAGCGTTGAGTTCCGGTGACCATGCGTCCATTCTGGTTAAAGACGCTGGTCACCACCGTGAGGCTATCACGATTGCGGTCCTCGGATTTCGAAAATTTCAGCCCCTTCACATCGATCCGCGTCTCGGCGGCCAGCTCCGCCTTGGTCTCATCGTGTTTGAAGTATTCGGTGTTGACTTTGATCGGAATCTCCGACATCTCTTCACGCGAGAACACGGCGTCATGAATCTCTTCGCGCGTCTCCTCAGCGGGACTGACCGCGTGATTCGGGACCCAGTAGCCCTGGCGGGCCTCAACCTCGAGTCCGGCCCCATTCTTCAGTTTGACCTTCAACGTGTGATAGCTGCCGTCGTATTTGAGATTATCCGGGGAGAAACCGAGTACGTAGATATAGCTCGGCCGCGCGGCCAAGCGGTCGAGGCCCTCTTCGAGACCGTTGTCATTGTGGAAGAACGCGCCACCCGTCGCTGCTGCAAACTCGGCGAGAGTGTTGCCCGTCACTGTAGCTTCTTCGCTGTCAGCCTGCATCAGCGCGGCGGAGGAAACGGAGCCGCGATATCCCTTGTCGCTCGCTTGCATGCCGGGCGGCGTGTACAGCCCCCGGACATCCAACGTATTGATCACAACGTTCGCTCGAATGGCCTTGTCGAAAATATCGTTCTCGATGGCCCTTTGATCATCCGCGAATATAAACCCCGGCGAGACCATCACGATGGTGCGAGTCCCGGGCAGCGAGGACATGCTTCGGATCAAATCCTGGATGGTCGTCAGCGCCGTGCCTCCTTCATACCGGCCCGCGTTGAGCGCGCGTTGCGCCGCGTTCCAGACCGCCGGAATTAGCTCCGACCGGCTGGAGACGCACGGGGTTGCCTGCACCAGGACGGCCTCCATCAAAGGGTCGTTTACGTTCGCCCGCCCCGGGCCAAGAGCCAGGGACTTATTCACTAAGTAGTCAGCGACGTAATAGCTGATATAAATGCAGTCCTGTTCCTTGTCAGGCTTGCCGGTGCTCCACGGCTGAATCCGATTCAAGGCGGCGTGCAGCGCTTGCGCGTCGGTGGTGAAGTCCTGGGTGAAGCGGCCGCTGGTGGTGAACACAGCCGCGCGAGTATCCGGATCGAGCGTTCTCTCCAATTGCCGGTTCGCCGCCTGCCGCGCATTGAGCAGGTCGGCGGGCTGCATGTGGACATCGTCGAAGAAGTACGCGACGAACTTGCTCGGGAGCACGGGCTTCGAAGGTTCCGCTGGCGTTGCGGCGACCGGGGCAGCGGCTGGGATCGCGATGGCGCTCGAGCTTCGGCTCAGCGCCGCTTCCGAGCTCTGCTCGATCGTGAACTTCGTGATGAGCTGCGGTTTGCCCTTATCGAGGAGCTGAAAATCCTCCTGCCGCAGACTGCCTACCGCCCGGCCGTCTTTATCGCGAACCACCACCGGCACGGACACAAGATTGACGCGGCTGCTGAACGTCGCGGGAGCGTCGTGCGTCGCTACTTGCGGCGGATTTTGCTGCGCCCAGGCGCTCAGGCTCAACAGCCCTGTGATCGCCGCCGCCCAGCGCGTCATTGAATTTCCACTCCCTCATTGTGCGCGGCCATGGTTCGTCCGGTGGCGTCCCGCACTACCACGCGAACCACGTAATTGCCGGGAGCAACGTCGAA
>JASHRP010000036.1 GCA_030037375.1 Bryobacteraceae bacterium
GGCGCGAAGGCTGTCGGAATCGTTCTGATCGTGGCCGCAGGAGCTTATCAGCTCCAGCATTTCCACCGGCAAGCCCGAGCACTTTCCCAGCCGCTCGACGTGACTCAAACAACCGACTACAAGGCCGCTCAGTTCCTCGACCGCAACTACACCGGCCTCAAAGCCTTCGTCTCCGGAGAAACCGGGACGTGGCTCAACGCCTTCACCGACATCCCGCAGCTAAACTCCGGCCACGAACCGTTCAATCCCAACCCGGTGCTCGATGCGGTGATCTACGCCATCTACTCGGATCAAAATGCCGGAGACCAAGCCGCAGCCATCAGCATCACGTGGCTCAAAGCCTTCGGCTGCCATACGATTCACATGGCGCCCAGCCGCATCTACGGACAGATCTTCGGACACCCACACAAGTTCGACGGCGTCCTGCCGCTTGTCTGGCATGACGGCAACGCCGCGATATATGAGGTCCCGCAACGAAGCAAGTCGCTCGCGCACGTCACGCCCGCCAGCGCGATCGTCGCCGATGCGCCCATCAACGGACTCGATGTCCACGAAGCCGCAGGCTACGTCGCCGCGCTTGACGATCCTTCGCTACCCGACGCGCCACTGACCTGGATTAATCCCGGCGAGGCACGCATCGAGACTATCCTGCACTCCGGTCAAGTGATCTCGGTCCAAAGCACCTATGACAAAGGCTGGACCGCGACGGCCAACGGCCGTCCTGCCGCAGTTACTCGCGACGGCCTCGGTTTGAGCGTGATCCACGCCGACTGCGACGGCCCCTGCACCGTCGATTTCCTTTTTGACGGCGGACTCGAACGTAAAATCTGCCGGATTCTAAGCTGGACGGTCACGATCGCCGCGCTAATCGGCTTCGTCGTCTTTTATCGGCGCAGTCCGAAACCCACTGCTTAGGCTGCCGGGAACAGGCACTGCTGCTCCGCGTACGCTGGATCGAACGGTGCAAGCTCCACCGGATACTTTCTGCGCAGGTCTCGCGGCGCAGTTCCGCGCACGCCGGTCATCATCGCTTGAAGCTGCAGCGCGTTCACAAAGCTCTTCCCTCCGGCGTCGTTATTAAAGACCACGAACGTCCGCTCCGCGAATCGGGTGATCTGCTCGATGCGCTTCTGCCACGCCGCGAGCTCGCCTTCGTTGTAGAGATAATCGTGCTGCCGCAGCCGGCCGGAATACTGAGCGTCCCGTCCGTATGCCCCGAGCGCGTTCGCCGGATTCCGCCCATGCAATCGAACGTAGCCGATGCCGGAGGTGAGCAGTGACGTGGGAGGCATCGCCCGCGTATACTCCGGCTGGTCGATATTGCAGAACGCAACCTTGTAATCCAGAAATGTCCCCACCGCTTCCTCGGTCATCCAACTGCTATGCCGCATCTCAGCAGCCAGCGGAAACTCATGAAAAGTGCGCCGCAGGCGGATGAAGAAGTCCTGGTTTTCGGCGGTGAAGCGGAAGCTCCATGGAAACTGCATCAGCAGCGCGCCCATCCTTCCGGACTTCAGTAGCGGCCTCAGCCCTTCCTTGAAGGCCGCGACCTCGGCTTCTTCCAACACTCGTGCGTGGGTAAAACGCTGGTGCAGTTTGGCCGTGAACAGGAAGTTCGGACGGCCCGCGACCTTCTTAATCCATAACTTCACTAATTCTGGCTTAAGAAATTGATAAAACGAGCTATTGATCTCGATCAGACCGAGATAGCGCGACACGATTTCCAGAGGGTGGCTCCCCGGAGCATTCGACTTCGGGTAAACCACCCCATTCCAGTGCGGATACGACCATCCAGCGGTTCCGATGTAAAGGGACATCGTCGCGAACTCCTTGTTCGTCTTTTCTTCGCTAATCGATTATGGCGAATATAGGGCGAAATTGCAAGGGGTATTTTGGGCTCATGCTACTGCAGGACCGACGCCGCAGGCTTCTCCCACTTCCGGTAGGGGTTGGCCCGCTGGGGGTTCTCGCGCCGGTCGCGCTTTTCCTGGTACATCCTTCGGTCCGCCTCCGCCAGGAGCTCCTCCGCGTCGGACCCATCCAAAGGGAAGTTCGCGACGCCCACGCTGGCGGTCAAAAGCTTCTCGGAAAACAGGGTTTGGCACGTCCGCGTGACGACGTCGCAGAAGCGCCGCGCAGCGGCCTCGGCATCGGATGCCCGAGCGCCCGGAAGCAGCACTACGAATTCGTCTCCGCCCATCCGCGCGACATAGTCGTACTCGCGGCACTCCTCCTTCAACCCCGCGGCGACCGCGCGCAGCACCTTGTTGCCCTCCAGATGCCCGAACCGGTCGTTGATCTGCTTGAATCCGTCCAGATCCGCGACCAGCACAGCCAGGGACTGGTTCGCCCTTTTCGCGCGTGAAATCTCGGAGTCGAGTTGCAGGAACAGCGATCGCGCGTTCGGCAGCGTGGTCAGGAAATCCGTGGTCGCCGACGATTCCACCTGCCGGAACCGCAGCGCGTTCTCGATCGACATCCCGATCTTTGGACTGATCCCCAGCAGCACGCGCAAATGATCCTTGGTAAACGCGTCGCGATCCATATGATAAAGCGACAGCACGCCGGTGACGCCGTTGATCCCTTCAAGCGGCACCGATACGGCGGAGCGCAGCACGGAAGTCTTGTTCGGGTCGTTCAGATAGGCCGGCTCAACCGACGGGTTCCCATTCACGATCGGCTTCGACATATGCGCAACCCAGCCCGACAGTCCCGTTCCGATCGGGATTTCGAGCGAAGCGAACAGCCGGTAATCTTCCCCGGTCACGTATTCGGGCACCAGTACGGTCTCGCGGCGAACCCAGATCGCGAGGGAATGATGCGGAATGATCTTGCGCAGCCGGACCGCCAGCACCGAAAGCGTCTCGTCCAAACTGAGCGAGTTCCCCAGGTCTTGCGAAATCTCGAACAGCGCCTGCACCTCCTGGCGCGCGGCAGCGATTGAGGTGAGGAAGTCGTTCGGGGAGCTGGCCTGCGAAGGCTTGGCGTCGGAGGATTCGAAGCCCGCGGCCGGGGCGTCGCCCCGTTTCACCTTGACGTCGGTCGAGAGCTTGACGATTCGTACGCTCTCCTGCGCCATGCGCTCCCATTCCGCGTGGTGCTTGGTGAGCAGCTCCACAATGCGCGGATCGAAAGCCTTCCCCGATTCGCCGGTGACAATCTTCATCGCTTCGTCTAGCGGCATCGCCCTGCGATATTGACGGTCGCTGGCCAGCGCGTCCAGACAATCCACCGCGGCGATGATGCGCGCGCCGATCGGAATCGCTTCTCCCCGCATTCCCGCGGGATACCCGGTGCCATCCCATTTCTCGTGGTGCGCTCGGACAATCGGCGCGACAGGATAAGGAAATTTGACCCGCTCCAGAATCTCCGCGCCCACCACCGGATGGATCTTCATCTTCTCGAATTCTTCGGGAGTGAGCCGCCCCGGCTTGGAGATGATGTGCTCCGGCACGGCCAGCTTGCCAATATCGTGCAAAAGGGCCGCCGCGCGCAGGGCGTCGGTTTCATGCTTCGACAGCTTGAGCACCTTGGCCAGCTCCATCGCGTAGATCTGCACGCGCTGGATGTGATCGTGCGTGGTGTGGTCCTTGGCTTCGATCGCGAGCGCCAGCGCTTCGATGGTGCGCAGGTGCAGCGCGGACATGTCTTCGGCGTGCTTCTTCTGCTCCGCCAACCGCTCCACGTACAGCCGGCAGGAGCGATAGATCAGATACATCACGGGACCGGTCACCAGGACGGTCTGCCAGCCGACATAACGGTTGGCGATGCTCGCCACCTGCGCTACAGCGGCGCCGCCGGCGTAGTAGGGCAGCAGCCACATGTGCCGCGAGCGCCAAACTTCGATTAAGCTCGATTCCTCCATTCGCCCAGCCAGCATGCTGGCTGGAACGGTATCCGCAAGGAAGAGAGCGGCTGTCGATACTGCCAGCCGCACCGAATGGTCCAGCTGGTAGGATTCTAGAAACGCGGCGTGATACACGCCGTGCGATACCGCGGCCGCCAGCGTGGCCACGCTGATGTGAAAGACGGTCAAGGCTGGACGGGTCCGCTCCGCAGTGCTCAGGCAGCGCGCCAGCGTCATCAGCGCCGCCATGATCACCGTCTCCGGCCGAGTCAATTCCAGCGTGCCGAACAGAACGAACAGGAAGGTAAGCGGCAACGGCTGGCTGACGCCAGGGACGTCGATCGGCACGCCCGACGAAAACACCGCGACGCTCAAGAACGCCAGGTACTTGAGCAGATCCGGCGAATCCCAATTGAAAATCGCGTACCCCAGCACCAGCGCGCCCAGCACGGCCATCGCTCGAATCCAGCGCAGGACGTCGGCCGATAGCGGCGCCAGGCCGGATTTGGGTAGCCGCGGCTCTGGGACCGCAGGTTCAGAATCAGCCGTGGTTGAGCGGGTTTCCAGCCGGTCCTCGGCCGCAGCCGTGACGTTTTGAGCCGATGCGCTCATGGTTGTCCTAGGTCCTGAAAGCACGCGAGCGCCCGAACCGGAACATATCCGGGCGTTTACGTTAAACGCCCGGTAATCAAGGGCGCGAGCCGCTCGATGCGGGCCATCCTGGCTCAACCGAAGCGACAGAATGGCACTTCTTGGCCATTAGTCTTGCGACAAACTGTCTCAGGCAGCGGGGTTTTTTCCGAGGGAGCTTTAAGGTCATCCCCCGAAGTGAGATCTGGGATACTACCGCCATCATTAAGAGGTACCCCATGGACGAAGAGCATCAGATCCACACGCCCGTTTTTCTGGGGATGACGGCCGTCATCGCGAGCCAGGCGATGCGCGACTTGCTCCAGAAAGTCGAACGCGCGGCCCGCAGTTCCGCATCCGTTTTGATCACCGGCGAAAGCGGCTCCGGAAAGGAGTTGGTGGCTCGCGCAGTGCATCAATATTCGCCGCGATCGCATCGGGCCTGGGTAGATTTGAGCTGCGCCGCATTGCCGGAGCACCTGCTCGAAAGCGAGCTTTTCGGGTACGAGCGCGGAGCCTTCAGCGGAGCCGACAATTCCAAACCCGGTTTGTTCGAGCTGGCGCACCAGGGAACCTTATTTCTGGACGAAATCGGCGAGTTGGAACCCAAGATGCAGGTGAAGCTGCTTCGCGTGCTCGACGGCGTTCCCTATTACCGGCTTGGTGCGACCAAAAAAGTCATGGTCGACGTGCGCGTGGTCGCCGCGACCAATCAGAGCCTGGAGCGCATGGCGGCGGAGGGGAGGTTTCGCAGCGATCTGTTTCACCGGCTCAGCCAGCTAACGCTGCATGTCCCGCCGCTGCGGGAGCGTGTGGAGGACATTCCTGCCCTTGCCCGCCACGTGCTCCGGCAACACGATCCCGAAATGTCGTTTACCAGCCGAGCGATTCGCGCCCTCGAATCTTACAGTTGGCCGGGCAACGTTCGCGAGCTTCGCAATGTGATCATGAAGGCCGCGGTGATGCACGCGCCCGGATCGCAGATCGATTCCGAGCATCTCGCCCTGGGCGGCGTCGCGGCTCTGGCCTCGGCGTTAAATCCCGCGCCGGCGCCCGCTG
>JASHRP010000389.1 GCA_030037375.1 Bryobacteraceae bacterium
AACATCGACGCCAAGGACAAGCTGTCGTTCTACTATTCCGAGAACACTACACAGAACCAGTTCAACCCGACTCTGGGTAGCCAGGACGGTTTCCCCAACACCATCACCGAGGCCAGAGGCTCCTTCATCACCAATTATCAGGAGCGCCTGAACTATGACCGGACTTTGTCGCCCACGCTGCTGCTCCACCTCGGCGTCGGCATGTTCTATGAGCTCTTTAGGGACACGGCTCCGGATACAAGCTTCAACCTGTCGAGCCTAGGCCTGACGGGCAATTTGATCAATCGCAACTTCCCCACCATCACTGGAAATTGCACGGCGGGAGCGGCGGGCACGTGTACCAATGCTACCGGCGGCATGGCGGCTATCGGGACGGCCGGCGGAATCCAAGATCCCACTTACGAACCGAAGCCAACGGCGACGGCCAACCTTACTTGGGTTCATGGCAAGCACACATACAAGGCCGGCGGTGAGTGGATCCGTGAGAATTACATCAACGACCCCTATCCCACGATTCTTTTGACCACGGGCGCGGGTCCGACCGCCGATCCTTTCACCAATACCAGCAGCTATGGCAGCTTTAGCCCTGGCTTCGGCTTCGCGAGCTTCTTGCTTGGCGACTACACATCGAACTCCCAGGGCGTGCCTTTCGATACGCACGTGATCACCACGGATTGGGCGTTTTTCGTTCAAGACTCCTGGAAGGTCACCCGCAAGCTGACTCTCGACTACGGCATTCGCTGGGATTACGACACTCCCGAGAAAGAGGAGTTCAACCGTTGGGGCCAGCTCGATCCGACGCTGGCGAATCCGGTCGCCGGCGGGCACCCTGGCGCTTTGCAGTTCGCCACCAACACTAACGGTTTCTACAAATCCGCTTATCCTTACGCCCTCGGCCCGCGGCTTGGCGTTGCATATCAAATCACCCCCAAGACGGTGTTCCGCGGCGGATGGGGCGTGAACTATCAGTTCATTCAAGCGGCCGCCGGCTCGACCATCAGCTCCCCCGGAGCTTATAACGTCCAGGCGAACAACCCCTCCTACATTCCGACCGCGGACCAGTTTGTGAACGATCAGGCGCCCGGCTTCATCCAGACGCCGGTTTATCCGATCACCAATCCGTACCAGTGTCCGCTTGCGGGCGCCACGAACTGCGGAACGAACGGGGTGACAGCGCCGGATTCGCAACAGAACCGGCCGCCGCGCATCAACCAGTACAGCGCTGGTTTCCAGCGTGAGCTTACGCGGAATCTCATTGCGGAAGCTTCCTACGTTGGCAACCACGCGGTGTGGCTGACGCCATTCGGTACCAGCCTTGGCCGTTTGAGCCAGCTTTCGCCGCAGTACTTGGCGACGTGGGGCTTGTATCCGATTCCCGGAACCGGTCCTGCCGGCTACAACAACGAAAATGCTCGTGCGCTGTTGGCCGACCCCCTCAGCGCGACTGCGGTTCAGCAGTTCCTGGTTTCACAGGGGATCACCAACGGCGGTCTGCCTTACGCCGGCTTCCCGACTAGCACCACGCTTGCGAACGCGCTGGTGCCTTTCCCGCAGTTCGGCGCTATCGAGCCCTCCGGCGCTCCGACGGGCGCGAGCAAATACGACTCTCTGCAGGCGAAGGTTACCAAGCGCCTCGGGCATGGTCTCCAGGCTGGCGGTACCTTTACCTTCGCCAAGGGCTACAGCCTCGTGACCGGCCGGCAGGACTTCTTTAACCCCGCGGGCGACAACTGGGCGCTGCAGCAGATTCCGCCCCGCGACTTGAACTTCAACGCCACCTACGTGGTTCCGAAGGCGTCGTTCCTCCCGAAGTGGGCGAACCAGATCACCAAGGATTGGCAGCTCGGCTGGTTCTCCAACTACCAAAGCGGCGCGTTCCTATCGCCTCCGACCAGCGTGAACAACCTGAATTACCAGACTAGCGAGGATGTCCGGGTTGCCGGCCAGCCGCTCTATATGCCCGGAGTCAACATCAATAATCAAAGCACCTATAATCCGTGGTACACGCAGGTGCTGAATCCGGCCGCCTGGGCGCCGTGCCCTTCGAACGCGGACTGCATGGCGGCGGGGAATTATATCCCCAGCTTCCGCGCCCCGCGAACGCCGACTGAGAATGCGAACATCGGCCGTAACTTCCGGATCAAGGAGAGGATGAACCTCCAGATCCGCGGCGAGTTCGTCAATATCTTCAACCGGACGCTGATGCCATCGCCAAGCAGCACGTCGAATCCGTCGGTTGCACCGAGTAAGAATTCACTCGGTATTTACACCAGCGGTTACGGCATCATCTCTGCTTACTACGCGCCGAACACCGCTCCCACGCCTCCGACGCAGGCCACCACGCCAACGCTCGAAAGCCGCCAGGGAACCCTAATCGCTCGGTTCTCTTTCTAAAGAACGAGCAGCAGCTTTAAGAGATCAGCCTCGCGCCTTCGGGTGACGAGGCTGATTTGTTTTGGGGGGCCGGGTAAAATAAGCCACGTGGGACTGCTGAAGACCATCATAGGAGCGGGATTGCTTGCGGCCTTGGCTTTCGGCGCCGCCGAGCGGGGCTTCGCCTCCTTCGCGGACGTTAAGGCGGTTTTAGACGCGCACCGGAATCAGCTTCCATCCGAGTTAAAAGACGCGGATGAAGCCAAGTGGACCGCCTGGAGCCGGCAGCAGGACAAAGCCATTCGTGGACGGCTTCGGCAGGGTGAGCTGGATTCGATGGTGAACCTGCTGTTGTTCGGGACTTCTTTCACCCGCGAGCCGAGGGTCCGGATCGAAGACATTACGGAAGCGGCGAAATCCGGCGTGGTGCGTGCGCGCGTGGACGATTTGGTCGCGGGGCTGCGCAACCCCGCCGGCAATGAGCGTCTTATCTTCTTAAATGGCCTGCTGAAAGGCATCGGCGTCAACCCGGAAGCGGGCGGACCTGAGACGGGTGTATTTATTTACAACAATCTGTTGCGGGTACTGAAGGAAGATCAGTCGATCCGGCAGCGCGCCGCTGAGGCCGTTCGCGAGACGCAAAAAACCGGCGATCCGGCATCGCTGCTCGACCGCTCATCCCTGTTTCGCGACCGCGGCGTTTCGCTCGACACCAGCATCTTGCCCGATTTCCTCATCGAACAGACGTTGCGCGATCTGACACAAAAGGGCGTGCTCCGGGAAGGACAGGTGGCTCGCGTGGCCGTGGTTGGCCCGGGGCTCGATTTCATTGACAAAAATCAGGAATCCGGATACGACTATTATCCGCAGCAAACCGTGCAGCCTTTCGCTGTGTACGATTCCCTGGTCCGGCTGGGTCTGGCGAAGACGGCGGCTGCTCCCGATGGGTTGTCGGTGTCGGTCTTCGACATCAGCTCCCGGGTGATCGATCATCTTCAGCGCGCCCGCGCCCGCGCCATGAAGGATGTTGGCTACGTCATTCAGTTGCCGCGCGATATCTCGCGTCCCTGGTCGCCGGCGTTAGTCGCGTATTGGCGCGCGTTTGGCGATCATGCCGGCGCGGAGGTCGCTCCGATTCGCCCTCCGGAGGTTTTTCAGGCGATCAATAGCGGGAAGGGCCTGGAAACGAGAGCGGTACAGATTCGCCCGGGGGTGGTGCTGGCGTGCCAGCCTTCCGATTTGAATATCGTTCTCGAACGCTTGAACCTGGCTCCGGCGGACCGCTTCGACCTGATCATCGGCACGAACATCTTCGTTTACTATGACGCTTTTGAGCAGGCGCTGGCGCTACAGAACGCTGGCGCAATGCTCAAGCCCGGAGGTCTATTGCTGACCAATGATCGCTTGCCCGAACTCTCTGGCGGACCAATACGGCTGGCGGGGATGACCACGGTGATTTACGACGAGCATGATCCGACAGCTCGAGGGGCCGTGGGATGGTACAGGAAACAGTAACCTCGGGCTATGGCTTGGGCCAGGCGTTCACCAAGTTGTTCGCGTCCACGCTGCCGATGCCGGTGGCGAAGTTCCAGGACGGCCCGGCCCCGAAAGCGGGCGCATACGACGCATTCGAGGCGGACAGGGCGCCAGCCCAAGTAGTTCCGAAGATCCGGCCGTTGCGTCCATAATCAACCGATCCGAGAAACCCGTAGCAATTGTTCGGGGCGGCGCAGTTAACGTCAATATCGCCCTGAGTGATGGAGTGAAACGCGTTGGGAGTGCTTGCAGCCAGGGCGTAGAGGACGGGATTCGGATTGCCCTGCGCGCCTCCCAGTTTCTGGTTCACCAACGCCTGAATCCCCGCCATTACCGGAGCCGCCACCGAAGTGCCGCCGATCGCGGTCCAACTGCTGGGAGCTCCAACACAAGACGAACCGTCGTTCGATAAATCGGAAAAACAAATGATGGAGCTGTGCCCCCAAACGGAGCCATCTGAAGCGAACATGGCGACATCCGGAATATCGCGTACGCCATCGCTCGGAATTCCGCTAAGCCCGGTCTGCCAGGAAGGCTTGGGGTAGCCTTCGCAGGTGCCGCTGGCGACGCCAGCCGTCAATGGCGCGGGCGCTCCGCTGGCGCAGTTGCTCGGACCGCCGCTGCCGGCGGCGACGGCCCACAAGGCTTGTCCGGCGACGCTGTTGCAAAACCCGTTGGCTCCGTAGCCTGTCGGAAAGCCCATGTGGGTCGAAATCAATGTGCCGGCGCAGGAATCGTTCCACGGGATTTCCGGGATGTAGGACAACGCCGAACCGTAGGTCGAAGTGTTCTTGGAGGGAGGGTTCCAATATGTGCTTACGGTCCCATTGAATACGTCTGAGAAATCGGTTCCTCCCACGGCGACGTTGTAGGCAGTTGCCGCCCATCCATCCACACCAATCCCGTGCGTGGCCACGAAGCCGCCGGCATCGCAACTGGCCGCCCCCTCGTCGCCAGCCGCGACGAAAATCGAGGTTCCTTCAGCCACAGCCTGTTGATAGAGCGAGCTGATGGCGGCATTATAGGATGCGCCGTTGAATGCCTCGCAAATGCCGTAACTCAGGCTCATGATCGCCGGAGGCGCGCTGGAATTCACCAGGTTCTGCATGGCGATGAACAGTCCGGCGGTAAAAGAGGTCGTATCGGCGCAAGCCGCTTCCACGATCGTGGCGCTGGGAGCGGCCGCGCTCGCCCATTCGATGTCCACGGCAACCTCGAAGTCATCCCCATTAACGCCCGGCAATGCGCAATTGTTGCTTCCGCTCGGCGCTGGAGGGTGCTGCTGCGTCAGCGTTCCCGAATATTGCCCCAGTCCAAAGGTGTTGCGGAACGTAGTCCAATCGGAGCGGCTGTAGTAGTCGGAATCTTCGATCACCACGATGGTTTGGCCGGTACCGGTGATCCCACTCGAAAACAGCGGGTTGAAATCGTAGATGGTCGCTAAATCGGGCGGGGCGACCTCCTCGTAGGTTTGACGGTCGTAGATGTAAGAATAATTGGCGACGCGGGCCATCCTGTGAGGCCTGAAGTCGTGCAGGGAAATGATACCCGCCACGGCGGGCGCGAGAGCTTCCGGGATCTGAGGGTCGCTGAAATTGGCGATGTGATGAACGCCGTCCACGGTGAGGTTGTGAATGGACGTGTGGAACGCGCTTCGTACTTGTCCCGCATCGCCGGAGAAATCGATCACCATGCGGCTCGGGTAGACGCTATTAACCGTGAAGCCATGCGACTGCAGCCAACCGGTGATCGCCGCGACGTCGGAATCCGCCAGACCAAAACTCTTTCCGAACTCCTCCGCGCTAACCCATTTGTGGAAATTGGGCGATTTGGGATCGTGCAGGTCGTCCGCGAATCGTGCCGCAGCCTGTTCCTGCCGCGGGGAGCGCTTGAGCTGGAGCATCATGTGATCCATGGCGAGACTATCGGAGACTTCGCCCGCGTCGTTATCCGCGTTAGCCTCCGGCCGCGTGTTGCCAGCTAGGGTGACCAGCTTGTTCTCGTCTATCTTTTCGTGAATCAGGGCGCGGGAAGGCGACCCGGCTGTTTGGGACCGGACGATCAGCGCGCCGCCGATTAAGAGTGCGCTGGCGAATGAAACAATGGCGTATAGCCGTCGGTTTTGAGGCATGACAACCCTTATAAAGGTTCGAACAGAGATTCCGCCGAGAGGGACGCGAAAAACAATTATACTGGCATTGACGATTCGCGCGCGCGGAAAGAGTACCGGAAAGAGGGGATCGCGTGGAGGACTTTTCGATCGCCGCCGCTGCTGAATATATTACGGAACGTAACTCGGCGGTCCGCGCATCTCAAATGAAGTGATTTCCGGCTTCCGGCGTGTAAATGTACTCCAAAAACAGATGAAGACCTTAATACCAGTAGTCGCGATGGCTGTGTTCGGGCCGGGGATCGGCTTAGGCCAGGTCCAAGACACGAGCGGCAACGGGATGCTCAGCGGAAATTATCATTTCCGGCATGTGGCTGTTCTCAACCTCGATGAAAACGACAATCCCTCGGAGATTGCCGCGACTTTCGGCACGATCGCTTTCGACGGCAAGGGCAACTATACGGTCACCGCGACGGAAGTGGACAATACCGTTTCGAACGGCGCGCCGCAGGCTTTGAACGTGAAAGGGACATACGCTATCGGCTCAAACGGAGCCGGCTATGTCGCGAATCCACTGTTCCCAACCGACTTCAACGCGTACATGTATGGAGCGGTCGCGCAGGGCGTGTTTACGGGGAGTTCCACGGAGGTCGGCCAAGAGGAAGCATTCTTGAACGACATCTTTGTCGCCATCCCGGCCGGGACGTCAGCTCCGACGAATGCGAGCTTTACGGCGCCCTATCAAACCGGCTTGATCGATTTCGCGGGCGCAAACTCCGCCGCGATCAAGAACGCGCTGTTCGAGTTGACCCCGAACGGGCAGGGGAAGTTCGGGACGATCGGCCTGACGGGCCAGGCGTCGAACCAAAGCGCTAACAGTTTGTCGCAATCCGTCACCGGCGCGACCTACAGTTTCAACAGCGACGGAAGCGCCACGCTGACGATTCCGTTGCCCCAGGGCGTCAGTTCCACCAACGCGCTGTTCACCGGATCCAAGACGATATTTCAGTCGGCCGATGGCAACTTCATTCTGGGATGGACAGCCAGCGGATACGACGTCTTCTTCGGCGTGAAGGCCCTGGCGGTTACCGGGGCAAACAGCATGAGCGCCGGACTGTATTTCACGGCCGCGCTGGAGAACATTCCAGCTTGCGGCGGGACCGATTCCTACTACGGCGGCACGTTCGCTTTTGGAGACGGCAACGGAGACGCGATCATCCATCAGCGGGTGAACATACCCGGCGTCGCTGCTTTAGACTTTGGTTCCGACGATCAGATTAATTTGAACTCCAGCGGCGCTACCCCGCCGGATTCGTCCTTCGGCTATCAGTACATTTTTGGGGACGCGGGGAACTGTCAGAATGGGTCGTCAACTTTTTCTTGCGCGCAGGCGTTTGTCGCCATCGGCTCCAACGGGTATTTCTCGCTGATTATCGGCATGCACGTTCCGGCGTTCTCCGGCTCGGGCGTGTATCTGAATCCGGTCGGAGTGGTGAACGCGGCAAGCTATCAGCCAATCACCGCCAGCCTGGCGCCTGGTGAATTGATCACGCTGTTCGGGACCGGTTTGGCCCCGACGACGCTGACGACGCAGGGCGGCCAGCCCTTCCCGATGAGCTTGGGAGGCGTTTCGGCGACCATCGATAACCTTCCTTGCCCGATTTACTACGTGAGTCCCACGCAGATGTCGATCATCGTTCCTTATGGAGTCGCCGCGAACATGACCGGCCTGGCGAACATCCAGGTGACCAACAACGATGTCGCGTCGAATGTGGTGCAAATGTATCTGACCGATGCATTGCCGGGCGTGTTCTCGCAAGAAACTACTCCGATTCTCACGACCGTTCTCTCGAATGAGCCGAGTATCGATGGAATCGGATACGCTGCGGCTTTGCACGCGAACTACGCGTTCATCACTCCCAGCGACCCGGTGCAACCGGGCGAAACAATCCTGGTTTACCTTACCGGTCTCGGTCTGGTGACGCCTACGGTGACCGACGGCGCGATCGGGCCGTCCA
>JASHRP010000390.1 GCA_030037375.1 Bryobacteraceae bacterium
ACACCTTTAACGCTAATTCGTAGCGTCGGCGAAGTTGGGCTGCAGAAGGGGAGGACTGCCGAGGAGTACCGCGAAATCGTAGGGAGCATGCTTGAAGAGGTCAACCGGCTAACGCGGCTGCTCGACAGTCTGCTGACCATTTCACGAGCCGATGCCGGGCAAATCTCGCTTCGGCCGGCGCTGATCCGCATGCCAGACCTGGCGCGCGAATGTGCCGGGCTGTTCGAAGCTTTGGCGGAAGAGAAGGGCGTGTGTCTGAGCGTCGAAGCGGCTTCCTCCGCTAACATTCTGGGCGACCCCGTCTTGCTGCGACAGGCCGTGGTCAATATCCTGCACAACGCCATCAAGTATTCTTCGCCGGGCGGGGATGTGGTCCTGCGATCCATGGACCTTTTCTCCGGCTGCGCGATTGAGGTCGAAGACGACGGTCCGGGCATACCCGAAGAGCATCGCGAGCGGATCTTCGACCGTTTCTATCGCTTGGACGAAGGGCGCTCGCGTGACGCTGGTGGGGCGGGTCTCGGCCTGTCAATCGCAAAATGGACCGTTCAAGCGCACGGAGGCCGGATCGACTTGCGCCCCGCCCCAGGCGGCGGTTGCATTTTTCGAATCACTCTGCCGGCTGCCGGCTGTCTGGCGAACCGCGCGATCGAAACGGAACCGGAACCTGTTTCGAGCGGCCGAGGCGGCGCATGATCGCCCTTACGCGGAAGTGCCGCTACGCCTTGCGGGCGCTCTTTTACTTGGCCGGAGAGCACTGCAACGGGCCCATTCCGATCGCGCAGATCGCGAAGGCGACTCACGCCCCCCTGGACTTTTTGGAAGCGATCTTCATCGAACTTAGAAATGCGCAAATCGTTGAGAGCCGGCGCGGCTGCTACGGAGGTTACGTCTTTGCAATGCCGCCGCAGGAAGTCAGCATCGGCGCGGTGATCCGGGCCATGGACGGGCCGCTGACGAATCTTGCCTGTTTGGTCCCGCCGCCGCACGAGCGCCGGTGTGCGGATTGTGTCGACGGCCACACATGCCAAACCCGGCGCTTCATGCGCGAGGTTCACGATTCTGCCGCGGCCATTTTAGATCGCTGGCCTATTTCATCCTTCAGCTCGGACGCCGAGTCCGCACAAATCTAACCCGAAAACCATGACTTGACCAAAACCTGACAAGCCAATCGCGCAACCAACACACGACCATATTGATCGATTAACAGGAGAACCATATGAAGATACGAAAACGAATCGCGGTGCTGGCAGTCATCCCCGCAGTCTTCCTTGTACTGCAAGTTCGGGCACAAGTAGTTGGCGGAACAATTTCCGGTGTGGTAACCGACGCGACGGGATCCGTGCTGCCCGGAGCAATCGTCGTGGTCAAGAACCTCGAGACAGGCGCGGAACGCAGGCTTGCGAGCGATGACGTAGGGCACTACGCCGCGCCGTCGCTGGCCGTCGGGACTTATGCAGTCACGGCGTCGAAGAACGGTTTCAGTCCCTCTACGAAGACTGGGATCACCCTGGTGGTCGCCCAGAAATCCGAGGTCGACATCCAGCTCATGCCAGGGGAGATAAGCCAGGCGATCACCGTTCAGGCGGAAGCCACGCCGGTGAATACCTCGACTGAGCAGACCTCAGGATTGGTTGGAGAAGCGCAGGTCAAGGACTTGCCCTTGAACGGCCGCAGCTACGATCAGCTCATCACGCTCAACCCTGCGATCGTTAACTATACTGCTCAGCGCTCGGGCGGGGTCGGAACCTCGAACTCCGCGGTTGGCAATATGTTCGCGGTGTCAGGCCGGCGGCCGCAAGAAAACCTGTTCCTGTTGAACGGAATCGAGTACACAGGCGCGTCGGAGATCAACCTGACGCCAGGGGGAACCAGCGGCCAGCTTCTGGGCGTCGATGCCGTGCGCGAGTTCAATGTGGTCACCGATACCTACGGCGCGGAGTACGGCAAGCGTCCTAGCGCTCAGGTGAGTATCATTACGGCCAGCGGCACGAACGACTTTCACGGCAGCCTGTACGAGTTTCTGCGCAACAGCGATCTGGATGCCCGCAATTTCTTCGATCAGGGCAAGATCCCGCACTTCGAGCGCAACGAGTTCGGCTCCGCTCTGGGCGGCCCGCTGAAGCGCAACAAGCTGTTCCTGTTTGGGAACTACGAGGGCTACCGCCAGCATCTGGCGTTGAGCGACGTCACGCTGGTGCCGGATAATGCCGCGCGGCAAGGCTACGTCGGCAGCACTTACGTTGGCGTGAATCCGGCGGTGGTTCCGCTGTTGTCGCTCTGGCCCGTCCAGAACGGCCCGGATTTGGGAAGCGGCATCGGGGAGGCGTTCAGCCATCCACTGCAAACCATCCGCGAGGATTTCGGAACCACGCGCCTCGACTACAATCTGGGAAACAACGATACGTTGTTCGCGGTTTACACCATCGACGACAGCACCGCGAACACTCCGTCGGCCAATCCGCTCAGCCTCGTCTTTGAAACCCTCCGCGAGCAAGTGTTGAGCGCACAGGAGCAGCACGTCTTTTCGCCCTCTTTCCTGAATACGTTCCGCGCCGGATACTCCCGAGCCGGATACTACTTCAACGGAACCACTCCGGTGGACCTTCCGGGGTGGGTTGCCGGCAACCCCATTGGAGCCGTGGTCGTCGGCGGAGGCACGGCGCTCAACGGCGCCTCGCAGATTAGCGGCGCGGGAACCAATGCCGGCAGCAACCTGACCGCGGAGCGCAATCTCTTCACCTACGACGATCACATCTCCTGGAGCCACGGTATTCACCAGATCCAAGCCGGAGCATGGGTACAACGTATCGAGGCCAATGACAGTCTGGCGCAGGATCAGTACGGGCAGGCGTCCTTCAGCAGTCTGACCTCGTTCCTCCAAGGCACGATCGCGACCTTCACTGTCGTGCCCGCGCCCACTCCCCTCGGCTGGCGGCAGACCGAGGCCGCGGGCTTTGTGCAGGACGGCATGAAGTTGCGGCACAACCTTGAACTGCGCGTCGGCTTTCGATTCGAATCCACCAACGGATGGAATGAGGCGTATGGCCGCGCTTCCAACTACTTATTCAACAACGGCATCATTGAAACTACCCCCCAGGTCGGCTCCTCCGCGCTCGCCGTTAACAATGCGAAATTCCTCCCGGAGCCGCGAGTGGGACTGGCATGGGACCCGTTCGGTCACAGCAAGACCGTGATTCACGCTGGATTCGGCATCTACTATGCGCTGCTCGACGACCTCGATTACCGGCTCGACCAAAATGGTCCCTTCAACACCACCGTGGTCGAAAAGAATGTCGCGCTTTCCAGCATTCAGTTCTATCCCGGCGAGGCTCCGCCCTCGGGTAGCAAGGTGTCGCCGAGCGGCATTCAGCCCAACGCGCAGACTCCCGGCCTGGCCACCTGGACCTTCAAGATCGATCAACAGATCGCCCCGGCTACAACGCTGAGCGTCGGCTATGCCGGCTCGCACGGCTATCATGAGCTGCTTTCGCTCGACGCGAATGAACCCATTCCGACCATTTGCCCTGCATCTCCCTGTCCGTCAACCCTTCCCGCCGGCGCCCCCTATTACCCAACCAACGCTCCGCTGGCCAACCCCAATCTGGCCAATTCCACAACCTGGTTCACAGAGGGGTTGAGCTCCTACAATGCGTTGGAGGTCGATGTAACCAAGCGGGTCAGCCATGGCCTTCAACTTCGCGGCGTCTACACTTTCTCCAAGAGTCTTGACGATGGCACGGCGATGAACAGCAGCGTGGGCACCAATGCGCCAGGATTCGTGATGTACCCGCTCTACCCGAAGCTGGACTGGGGTCCGTCCACCTACGATGTGCGGAATCTGGCCGTCATCAGCGCTACCTACGATCTTCCGTTCGGACACGGCAAGACTTTGCTGGGGAACGCGGCTGGTCTGGAGGAAAAGCTGTTGGGCGGCTGGGCGCTCAGCGGCATCGAAACGCTGCAGAGCGGACTTCCGTTCACGCCGCAGCTGGGCTACAACCCCAGCAACAACGGCGACAGCCGCGATCCGGTCAGGCCCAACTGGAATCCGGCGTTCACTGGGGCGGTCATCCTGGGAAGTCCCAACGAATATTTCAACCCGAATGCCTTTCTGCCTCCGGTCTCCGGCACCTACGGCAACGTGGGCCGTGACGTTTTAACCGGACCCGGAATCGCCGAGCTGGATTTCTCGGCGGTGAAGAACACTCACCTAACTGAGCGGGTCAATCTGCAATTTCGGGCCGAGTTCTTTAATATCCTGAACCATGCCAACTTCGGATCTCCCAACGCCGTGGTCTACACTTCGGCAACGGCAACGCCCGCCCCAACTGCCGGCGTGATTACCTCGACGTCCACCACTTCACGCCAGATCCAATTCGGCCTGAAGCTTCAATGGTGATTCTTGACTTCGACCCAACAGGACGCGGAACGCCTATGCTGCCGATCACGGCGCTCGTAAGAGAAACGTCAGGAAATCTTAAGGCGCGCGAAAGGAGGTTCGGTGCTAAAACCGAAGCGGGAGAAAAGCCGAAATGAAGATTTGGCACTTGAAACCGTTTGTAATGTGCGCCGCTGCAGCGATTCTCGCATTGGGTCTGTATGCAAAAGATAAACATCCCAAGCCAGATCCACAGGACGCGATCAATGTAGTTGGGCACATCCCACTGACCAACGGACCCATTCGGCGATTCCAGGCGACGCAGCACTACAGCAGTTTCTATCTCTACGCCGAGCATGAAGACGGTAAGACCGTGACGTTGATTGACGTCACCAAGGCCGAACATCCCGCCGTCCTGGCGGACGTAGCGTATCCTCCCAACTCAGGTTCCACAAGTCTTTCGGACGTGGCCGGGACCGCGGCTCTGGTGACCTCGGTGCCGCAAACGCAGGCTCAATCTGCGCCGCAGACCATGCGCCTGATGGATTTATCAGATCCGCAACACCCGAAGGTGACGCACGAATTCATCGGTATAACTGCCATGGATCGCGATGACCGGCGGGGCCTGATCTTTCTTGCCAATGCAGACGGCATCTGGATCCTGCATAAGTCGCTCGCCGAAGATCCGGAAATCGAACGGGTCTACGACTACTACGTGACTTACGGTCCGAGCGCGTACCCGCCGCCGAAGTAACCATTGCGCGGGGTCTTCCTTTGAGCTTTCAGTTGCGATTTGGAGCCTCGGGCAGCAGGATGCGGAACACGCATCCTGCCCCGGAGTTCAACACTTGGATCTCTCCGCCATTGGCCTCGACCGCCCAGCGCGCGATGGATAGACCCAGCCCGGTTCCATTGCTCGCGTTCCCTCCCCGATAGAAGCGGTCGAACACGCGTGCAGTGTCCTCAGGCGCGAGCCCCGGGCCGCTGTCAGCGATCTCCAAGTGGATTCGCCCGGCGCCCTTCTCGCGATCCACGCGCACTTGGATGATCCCACCCTCCGGCGAATACTTCACCGCGTTGTGGATGACGTTGAGAACCGCCTGGCGAAGGAACATCCGGTCGCCTCTGGCCGCTAGCGTTTCGTCGCCCGCGAAGGTCAAACTCTGGTGCTTATCCTCGGCCAACACCTCGATCAATCCCGCCGCTTCTTTCGCCAGGGCCAGCACACCGAACTCGGAACGCTGAAGGGCGATTTGGCCTGCATCCGCACGCGCGATCAGCAGCAAATTTTCCACCAGCGCCGTCAGCCGGTTCACCTCTTCGAGCATGCTGCCGACAATTTCGCGGTACTCTTCGACGCTGGAACCCTTCTGGATGCCCACCTCGCCAACGCTGCGAATCAGCGTCAGGGGAGTGCGCAACTCATGCGATGCGTCGGAGGTGAAGCGCCGCAGTTGTTCAAAAGATTCCTCGAGCCGGTGGAGGAGATCGTTGAACACGCGAGCCAGGTGCGCCAGCTCGTCATCGGCCGGTCCTACAGGCAAACGTGCCTGGAGCTGGCCCGGCTCAATCCGCTCCGCCTGCTGCGCCATCCGCTCCACCGGCGCCAAGGCGCGCCGCGCCAGCCAATATCCGACAAAGCCTGCAATCGCCAGCGCGAATGGCAGGCCCACCGCAGCCGCGCCGGCCAGTTCCTCCATGCGCGTCCAAATCCCCTCCTCGCTATACCCCAACCGCAGAATCAATGTGTGCCCGTTGAGCGAATGCTGACGGCTGACCAGTCGAACCTCGGTCCCGTCTTTCAGGCGCAAGGTGCGAGCCGAATATCCTCCCACGCCCTCGCCTGGAAAAGGCGGGCCGCCAAGTGTCCGGCTGCCCAGGCGCTCATTTCGATAAAGAACCGCGCCTCCAGGAGATCGCACCTCGAGCAGCCAATCCAAGACCTGCTTCGATTCCGGGTGGTTATGATAATCCTCGCGCAACGACAGTTCCCCGGAGTCGTTATAAAACAGCAGCCCCTCCACGGTTTCGATATCTTCGATCGCGTAGTGGTCAATCTGCCCCCGCAGTTGCACGAACAGCAACGCGCCCACCAGCTCCCAGGAGACCAGCAGCACTGCGGCCAATAGCGCCACGTACCACAGCGTCAGCCGGGTTCGAACGTGCCTGGGACGGAATGAATTCATTGCCTTTACTTCAGCTTCGCCATCGTCAGAGAAACGTAAGGAAATCTTAAGGCGCGCGAAAGTGGCTTCGATGCTAAAAACGGATCGGGAGAAGCGCTCAGATGAAACTTCGTTACCGCCAACCGATAAGAATGTTGTTGGCGGCCGCTGTTCTTGTGGCCCCGGAGGTTTACGCCAAGGATAAAACTTCGAAGCCAGATCCGAAGGATACGATCGAAGTGGTTGGTCACGTTTCGGTGAGCAGCAGCCCTGTGGTGCGATTCGAGAGTACGCAGCACTACAGCAGTTATTATCTCTATGCCGAGCATGGATCGGGCGCGAACGTCACGCTGATCGACGTAACCAAAGCGGCGCACCCAGTGCTTTTGAGCGATGCGCCATACACTCCCGACGCCAAGGCGCAAACCCTCCTGGTGGTTGCCGGAACCGCCGCGCTGGTGGATTCTGACAATTCGGCAGCGTCGGTAACGCCGAAAACGCAAACCCTTCGGATAATGGATTTCTCGGATGCGCAGCATCCTAAAGTCGCCCGCGAATTCGCCGGCGTGACCGCTGTCGGCCGGGACGATTCGCGCGGACTCGTTTTTGTCGCGAATCCTGACGGTATTTGGATTCTCCAGAAACACCTCGCCGAGGACCCGGCGGTTGTGAAGGCCTACGACGATTACATTCTGTACAACCGCTAATAAGGAGGTTTATGAAATTCTCTTTGACCGTAGCTGCTGTTTGTTTGTTCACCTCATTCGGTCTCGCCGCGGCGG
>JASHRP010000391.1 GCA_030037375.1 Bryobacteraceae bacterium
GAACCTCGATGCCTTCTACCTTCAGCACAACTTTGTTGGTCTTTGCGTCGATCACATCGACGTGGTCGCCGGCGCTATTGGTCTGGTAAATGTGAACGGAGCCGGCGAAAGCGGCTCCCGCGAGCAGCGGCAGCGCGGCGAATCTCACTGTACGTGTCATGAGGGGGAGCTTATCACTTCAGCAAATCGCGAACAAGCACCGCCGGATGCAGCGCCTTGGCTCCGCTCAAATCTTTGACTTGCTGCCGGCAAGAAGTGCCAGGAGCAACCAGCACCTCGCCGGGCTTCATCTCCCGCACGGCGGGAAGCAACTTGCGATTCGCAATGGCCACGGAGACCTCGTAATGCTCGCGGCTATACCCGAAAGAACCTGCCATGCCACAGCACCCGGCGTCCAGATCGACCACTTTCGCGCCCGGGATCCGATTGAGCAGAGCCGCCGTGGCGGGAAGCAGCCCTAGCGATTTCTGATGACAATGCCCATGCAACAGAATCTTCGATGGACCTTCACGGAGCGGCAGATCGAGCTTTGCGGCGAACTCCTCGAAGAGCATGCAAGCCGCCGCGACTTTGCGGGCCTTTTCTTGTTCCTCGCCGCGCAGCAATGAGGGAATGTCTTCTTTAGCTGCCGAAAGGCAACTCGGCTCCAGGAAAAGAATCTTCTCTCCGCGCTGCGCCAGCGGATAGAGTCCGTTCGTCATCTGCTCGGCGCGCCCGCGAGCCTCCGCAAGCAGCCCTTTCGAAATCAGAGGCCTTCCGCAGCAGCCGGGATTGACAACATGCACTCCGCACCCCGCGGCCTCAAGTACCTCAACCGCCGCGATACCCACCTCCGGGTGATAGAAGTTTAGGAATGTGTCGTTGAAGATCGTAACGGAAGAATTGGTGACGGATTTCGCCCTCGATTTCCCGCCCCTCCGCTCCCACCACTTCTGAAACGTTTGTCTCGACCACTGCGGCGCAGGCCGCCTGAACATCCAGCGCGAAGGAAAGCTTGCCCAATTCGAGAACGGAGCGAACCGGCTGCCCCATGGCGCAAGCTCTCGGACGTGGCCTAGTAATTTCGCCTGCAGCGGCGTTCCGTGCTTCGCCCAATAAGCCGCCAGAAACTCGCTCTTGAATGCCGCGACATCCACGCCCACCGGGCACTCGGACTTACACGCGCGGCATTCCAAGCAAAGATCGAGCACGTCGTACACGCCTTTATCCGTCAAGCCCGCCTCGCCAAGCTGCCCACTCATAGCCAGTCTCAAAACATTTGCTCGGCCGCGCGTCGAGTGCGCTTCTTCGCGCGTCGCCATGTAAGACGGACACATCGTCCCGGCTAGCTTTTTCCGGCAAGCCCCGACTCCGCTGCACATCTCCACCGCGCCGCTGAACCCGCCGAACGTCACGAAATCGAAATGCGTGTCACGCGCGGGAGCCTCATACTTCGCCCCATATCGCAGGTTCGACGTCATGGGCGGCGAATCCACAATCTTGCCGGGATTGAAAATCCCGAGTGGGTCCGCTACCCGCTTCAGCTCGCGAAACGCCTCATACAACGTTTCGCCGAACATCTGCTTCATGAACGGACCGCGAACGAGGCCATCGCCATGCTCGCCCGAAAGCGCGCCGCCGAATTCGAGCACCAGTTTCGCCACATCGTTCGCGATCGCTTCAAACTGCGCGACGCCGGCTTCCGTTTTGAGATTCACCACCGGCCGCACATGCAAGCATCCGACGGACGCATGCGCATACAATCCGGCCGTCGTTCCATGCGTGCGCAGCAGGTCCATGAACCTGCCGATAAACTGGCTCAACCGCTCCGGCGCGACCGCCGTATCCTCGACGAACGAGATCGATTTCGCGTCGCCCTTCATCGCCATCGAAAGGCCGAGCGCAGCTTCGCGCAAGCTCCAGATGCGAGCCTGTTTCGACAGGTCCGTCTCGGATCGATAGGCCTGTCCGATTCCGCGCGTACGCAAATCGTCTTCGAGCGCTCGCAACCGCGGCGGCAGATCCTCCGCGCGATCGCCGTAGAATTCGACGCACAGGGTCGCCGCGGGATCGCCCGCGATGAACTCCTTGCGAATGTTGTCGAGCCCCAGATTCTGGCGCGTGTGATCCAGGATCGACTTGTCCATCACCTCGATCGCCGACGGATTGTGCCGAAGAATCACCGGCGGCGCCGCTAATGATTCGAGCAGGTCCGCGAACGTGATCACCATCACAGCCTTCGCGTTCGGCAAAGGCACCAGCTTCAGCTTGGCCTCCAGCATTACGCCAAGCGTGCCCTCCGACCCGACCATGATCTTCGAAAGATTCACCGGTTTCGACACGTCCGTAAACTCGTCCAAGTTGTAGCCGCCCACTCGCCGCAGAACCTTTGGGAAACGCTTATCGATCTCCTCGGCATGCCGCGAAGCAAGTCCGAGCACCGTCGAGTAAAGACGCGCCTCAAGAGTCTCGCCCTTCGGAACCTCATCGCGCGGAATGTCGCGAAAGGTGATCACGCTCCCGTCCGATAGCGCCACCGTTTGCTCCAAAACGTGATCGATAGTCTTGCCGTAGATCACGCTTCTCGCGCCTGCTGAATTATTCGCCATCATGCCGCCGATCGTCGCGCGGCTGGCCGTCGAGATATCCGGCGCGAAGCGAAGCTTCAACGGCGCAAGTTGCGCATTCAACTCATCCAGTACGATCCCCGGTTCGACTCGCGCCCAGCGTTCCTCTCCGTTCACCTCAAGTA
>JASHRP010000392.1 GCA_030037375.1 Bryobacteraceae bacterium
CAGCGATCGAGCGCGACTCCTCCTGCCGCGCGCACCGCGACCACCCCCGTTACCGGCTTGGAACCCGGCAACAAGTTCGGGCAGGGCAAGAGCGTGCCGTTAATCGCCATGGCGCATCACATTCCTTACGTGGCCGCGGCTTCGGTGGCGAATCTGCGAGACCTAGAAGCGAAAGTGACCAAGGCGATGGGATTTCACGGAGCTCGCTACGTGCACGTACACGTGCCATGCCCGCTGGGGTGGGGGTCGGAGTCGAGCGACACGATTAAAGTCGCGCGGCTTGCGGTAGAGACCGGATTATTTCCGTTATTCGAAGCCGAGAGCGGGGAAGTAACCGGCTCGACTCCGATTCGGCGCCGGGTTCCGGTGGAGGAGTACTTGAAGTTGCAGAAGCGTTTCGCGCACTTGTTCGGAAAGACGCCGGAGACGGGACGGATCGCGGCGATTCAGGCGATCGCCGATCGAAACATTGCGCGATTCAACCTGGTCAGGGAGTGAGTGTCATGCAGAAACCGTTCGCCATCACGCTCGACCTCGGATCCAGCCTGGCTAACCACACCGGAAGCTGGCGGACAAAGCGTCCGGTGTATGTCGATAAGCTGCCCCCTTGCAATCAAGCGTGCCCGGCGGGTGAGGATATTCAGGGCTGGCTCTATTACGCCGAATCCGGCGACTACCGTCGCGCGTGGAAGGCGCTGGTCGAAAACAATCCGATGCCCGCGGTTATGGGCCGCATCTGCTACCACCCTTGCGAATCCGCCTGCAATCGCGGCCAGATCGATCAAGCGGTGGGTATCCATGCGGTCGAGCGGTTCCTCGGCGATGAAGCAATTCGGCTCGGCTGGAAGTTCGAAGCCGCCGCGCCACAGACTGGCAAGCGAGTGTTGATCGTCGGAGCGGGACCATCGGGGTTGTCTGCCGCGTACCATCTGGCTCGGCTGGGGCATCGAGTCAGCATCTGGGAAGCTGGTCCGATGGCCGGAGGCATGATGCGCTTCGGGATTCCCAAGTACCGGCTGCCGCGCGAGATTCTCGATGCGGAGATCGCGCGCATTACTGAGATGGGCGTAGAGATTCGCCTCAATACCAAGGTCGTCGATCTGGAGAGTGCGATGAGTGAATGCTGCTTCGACGCTGCCTTCCTTGCGGTGGGCGCTCATCTGGCGCGGCGGACCTCGATTCCGGCGCGCGATGCCAGCCGCGTTCTGGATGCTCTCTCGGTGCTGCGCGGGATGGAAGACGGCGAGAAGCCGAAGCTGGGGCGGCGCGTTCTGATTTACGGCGGCGGCAATACGGCATTGGACGTCGCGCGAACGGCCAAGCGGCTGGGCGCGAGCGAAGCTCTGATTGTGTATCGTCGAACGCGCGAGCATATGCCTGCTCATGATTCCGAGCTGCAGGAGGCGCTCGAAGAAGGCATCAAGATCAAGTGGCTCTCGACGATCAAAGAGGCGGGCGAAACGTCTTTCACCGTCGAGAAGATGAAGCTGGATGACAAGGGATTTCCTCAACCCACCGGCGAGTTTGAGACGATCGAAGCGGATTCGTTGGTTCTCGCGCTGGGTCAGGACGTGGATCTCAGTTTCCTGCGCAACGTGGCCGGGCTACAGATCGCCGATGGAGTGGTGAAGGTGGACGCGAACATGATGACCGGCCGCGCCGGAATTTTCGCAGGCGGAGACATGGTGCCGTCGGAGCGCACGGCAACCGTCGCGGTCGGGCACGGCAAGAAAGCCGCGAGAAACATCGACGCATGGCTGCGCGGGATGAAATTCGACGCTCCGGCCAAGCACGCGCTTGCATCTTTCGATGGACTAAATCCGTGGTACTACGCCGATGCGCCTAAGACAGTGCAGCCGCAGCTCGATATGATCCGGCGGCGGGCCAGCTTCGATGAAGTGGTCGGCGGGTTGGATGAGAGCAATGCCGTGTTCGAAGCTCGCCGATGCCTGTCCTGCGGGAACTGCTTTGAATGCGACAACTGCTATGGCGTGTGCCCGGACAACGCGGTGATAAAGCTCGGACCAGGCCGCCGCTTCGCGATTAACGACGACTACTGCAAAGGCTGTGGGCTCTGCGCGGAAGAATGCCCGTGTGGGGCGATCGAGATGGTCCCGGAGGCGATTTGACCCTTTCGACGAGCGGAGGCGGGAAGCGAAGAAACGGCGCATTTGCGTAACCCCATGATCGGCGAGCAGCTAAAATCGACCCATGAGCGTTAGCCTAGTTTGGGGGGCGGCGCTCTATGTCACCAATTCAGAGTGAGAACACGCAGGCCATAGCGGCATGGGATACAAACGCGGCTTTCTGGGACGAACGGATGGGCGAGGGAAACGGCTTTTTTGACGTTCTTCTTTGGCCAGCCGTCGAGAGGCTTCTTAAACCCCAGTCTGGCGAGCGCCTGCTGGATGTCGCCTGTGGAAATGGCGTGACGTCTCGGCGGCTGGCAACGGCAAAGGTGAGCGTAACCGCGTGTGACGGTTCCCGCGCCATGATCGCTCTCGCGAACGCGCGTGGCGGTCCCTCCAGTATTGACTATCGCG
>JASHRP010000393.1 GCA_030037375.1 Bryobacteraceae bacterium
GCTAACGCCCGGCGCACGATGGCCGGCTCCTTCGCGATGACGATCAGATACGCCCGTGCGGCCGAATCGGGCTGGCGGCCGCCCTGCTCCCACTCCTGCAAAGCCCGCTTACTGATGCCATACGCGCGGGAGAATTCGGCCTGGGACATCTTCACCCGCTTGCGGATCGCCTTGACGTCGATTGGTCTCGGCCAAACCTGCTCCAACTCAACCTTGCCGCGCTGGTGAGCCAGGACGAGTTTCATTCCTTCGATCAGGTCTTCGCCGAAGGTAGTCGCCTTCTTTTTCGCAGTTGCTTTCCTGGGCATCCTTATTGCGCTCCTTTCAGATGGGCCGCGATCTGCCGCAGTTCTTTCTTTTCATCAGCCCTTAAATCCGCTTTGACGTTTTTGGCGTAACAACGAATCAGGTAAACACGGCCGGCAACGACGACGTACAGATAAATAATCCGGGCGCCGCCGCGCTTTCCTTTGCCCTTCGCTGCCCATCGCAGTTTCCGGACTCCTCCCGATCCCGGTATCACGTCGCCGGCATCGGGATGGTCAATCAGATAGACGGCCAACGATTCAATGCCGTCCGCCCCGATTAGCTCCGTCGCCTCAGCCTTGAACTTCGGCAGTTGCAGGACCGTGATCTCGGGCGCGTCATCCACTACTTAGTAGTATACCGCAATGCGGTATAGCCAATTTTGTGACGTGGATTGTGACGTAACCCTACTCAGAACTGGCCAAAATGACCGATTTTGCGCCGTTGCTCGCCGGTGCGAGCCACGGCTCAGCACAGACGCGGATACCGGCGAAGCCCCACAATTTCAGGAGCTTCGCCGGCACTCGCGAGCATCGCCGCTCGCCGCCTCACGCTCCACCCGGCCGATTCACACGCAGGAGGTCACAGGTTCGAGTCCTGTCGCGCCCACCACTTTTCAAGGAATCGCGCGCGTTGCCCGAGGATGCGGATGGACGGGCAAAACCCAAGGCGACGCAATCCAATTGAAATCCATAGGTGGGCGTCCGGCGCCAACGCCAGCGCCTTCCTTCTAGTCCTCTTAATCGAAAGTGTCTCCGCAAGGGAGCCTACTCCGCTGCCCACGCATTTTCTTGGCGGAACATTCGGATCAACGCTAGCGACGATCCGGAAGTCGCCTTAGCCCGCTCGCCGCGGGCCGCTTCATCAGGTTACGAGACGGTAACGACCCGGGATTCCTGTTGGGAGTATATCTCCCAAAACGTATCGGCAACGGTGCGTGAATCGACCGTAGCGTTGCCCGTGTCCCAGGCGGTGCCTTTCACGAGCCCGAGGACCACAACCTCGCCAACCGTGATTCCGTCCGCACGAAGCTTCTCGATGAGCAGCCCGACGAGCTTGTGCTTCGCGGCGTTCGCGATCGCCAAGCCCATCGAGTTCGATTGAACGGCCATGGCGTCGATCCTCGGATCAAACAAACCGAAACCACCGTTGGTGACTAATATGGCTCCCTTCGCGGTCTTCAGATCGGGAAGCGCTGCTTGCACTGTTAAGACCAGGTTCGTGACGCCCACATCGAACGCAGTGCGGAGCGCAGCAGCGTCGGCAGTCATGACGTCTCCGCCAGTGTTGGAATAAGCGTTCCAATGAATGGCGGTGACAGGGCCAAGCCGGCTGGTCACCCGTTCTACCACGTCCTTCGCCGCGTTCGGATCGGACAGGTCTGCCGGGAAAGCAGCAACTTTAACGCCTCGCGTCTGGAATGCATCTCGGGCCTTCTCCAGTTTGTCGGCGTTCCTGGCGACGAGCGCGACCTGGAAACCCTCCCCACCGAACTTGTTCGCTACCGCGTCCGAGATCCCTTGCCCGTATCCGCAAACGACTATGGTCTTTTGCATATCAGTCTTCGAACCCCCCATGCGAATTCAGCGTTGTATTTCACGGGCCGAAGCCCTCTGCAACCAGTCTAATCGTCGCGGTCTCCAGGGTTGTACGCCTTCCGGTGACGCAGTTAGCAGCGCCGCCATTGCGATCGCCGCATTGCGGATATGCGCACGCCCACTCCAGCGGGATGCGGCCGGAGTCATGCTGTGCGACGGGTTAGCGTCCACCGGGTCCAAGTGTTAAGATACCGGCGATACCCATCCGGGAGACTCATGCATGATTATTCGTTTGATTCTGCTCGCTACCGCTACCGTGACAATTTGGGCGCAAGGACGCGGCGGCCCACAGAACCGCGAAGCGCCCGTGACGCCTGTCCCTTTTGAACGGATCCTTCTCGCGAATCAGGAGCCGCAAAACTGGTTGACTTATTCGGGCAGCTTGAACAGCCAGCGGCACAGCGCGCTCACTCAGATCAGCCCAACGAATGCCGCGGATCTCACGTTGAAATGGGTCTTCCAATCGCGTTCCCTCGACAAACACGAGGTCACCCCGCTGGTCGTGGATGGAGTCATGTACACCGTCCAAAGCCCGAACGATGTGATCGCGCTCGACGCTGCTACTGGCAAGGTCATTTGGCAATACTCTCATAAGCCTGCGGAAGGCACGCGAAATCCGTGTTGCGGGAATCTGACGCGCGGCGTGGCGATTCTCGGCGACAAATTATTTTTGGCGGCGCTCGATGCAAAGATGATCGCCCTCGACGCGAAAACTGGAAAAGAACTGTGGACTACGCAGGTTGCGGATTACAAGCAGCAGTACGCGATGACGGTCGCGCCTTTAACGGTCAAAGATAAGGTAATCGCGGGCGTCGCCGGCGGAGAGCACGGAGTTCGCGGTTTTCTCGCCGCTTACGACGTGAACACCGGCAAAGAAGTCTGGCGCTTCTACACGGTTCCCGGTCCGGGTGAGGCGGGCTACGAGACTTGGCTCGGCAAAGACGGCAAGCCCAACGATTCCTATTTGCACGGCGGCGCGCCCATTTGGGAGACCGGCTCCTACGATCCGGAGACGAATCTGACTCTGTGGGGCACGGGAAACGCGGGTCCGGATTATAACGGCGATAACCGCATCGGAGACAACCTGTACAGCTCTTCGGTAATCGCCCTGGATGCCGACACTGGGAAACTGAAGTGGTACTACCAGTTCTCTCCGCACGATCAATTCGATTGGGATGCGACTCAGGTCCCGGTGCTGGCCGACATCGACTTTCAAGGCAGGCCGCGCAAAACGATGATGTTGGCGAATCGGAACGGCGTTTTTTACGTGCTGGATCGTACCAACGGTCAGTTCCTGTCGGGTACCTCGTTCACCAAGACAAACTGGCTTACCGGTTTCGACGAGAAGGGACGGCCGATGCGCGCTCCCGGAATCCT
>JASHRP010000394.1 GCA_030037375.1 Bryobacteraceae bacterium
ATTCAAACGTCGACTCTCTTGCTGATCCTTTATGAGGGCAATGTCCATAGCTACCGGCAAATCTTCCTGGACGGCAGGCCGCATGACCCGGACGCCATCGACACCTGGTGGGGCGATTCCATCGGGCACTGGGAGGGCGACACGCTAGCGGTGGACACCGTGGGCTTCAACGATAAAGCTTGGCTGGATCTCATCGGCCATCCGCGAACAGGAAAGGCTCACATCATCGAGCGATTCACGCGTCCCGAACTCGGACGCATGAATATCAAGATCACGATTGACGACCCGGGCGCATACTCACGGCCGTGGACCGTTTTCGAATCATCCCAACTGGCTCCGGATTGGGAAATCATCGAATATGTTTGCAACGAAAACAACCGCGACGTGAATCATTTAGTGGGGAAGTAATGGACCGGAGGGATGCAGGAAAAGTGGCCGGTTGTACCGGTACTGGCTTTTGCTATACTCCCTACCGGAGCGCGGCTGGCGATTTGAAGTGGTTGTAACAAAGTCCGGTGCCGCTGAGGAAGGGATAAATGAAGAACATATTTGTTGGGAATCTCAATTTCCGGACCACGGAAGATGAGGTTCGGGCCCTGTTTGCGGCGTACGGAACCGTGGACCGCGTTAACCTGATTACCGACCGCGACACCGGTCAGCCCCGGGGATTCGGATTCGTCGAGATGAGCAACGATGCCGAGGCGGAGCGCGCTATCGCCGAATTGAACGGCCGCGACATCGGCGGCCGCGCCATCAACGTCAACGAAGCGCGCCCGAAGGAAGATCGTGGCGGCGGCGGACGCGGCCGTGGCGGCGGCGGACGCAACCGGTACTAATCCGAAAATTCTACAGTTCAGCTTGGACGCAGTCTCGCGCCCGAAAGGCGCAACGCATGGGGTGTGTTCGCGCGATCCGCAACGCGCGCGCTGATGTATACTTCCCGATGAGCTTCTATGCGGCCACTCCTCACTGCGACATTCCTTACCTTCGGCGGAGCCGCCATCGCGCTCGCCGCCATCGATCAACCGGTCAAGCTCGATTCCGGAATGGTCTCCGGCGCTCCCGGCAAGAACGCCGAGGTGCGCGTTTTCAAGGGCATTCCTTACGCCGCGCCGCCGGTAGGCGATCTGCGCTGGAAGCCGCCGCAACCGGCGCTGAAATGGGAGGGCGTCCGCGCGGCGGATCAATTCGGCAACTCGTGTATGCAGGGTGGTGGCGCGGGTGGAGGACGCGGCCGTGGAGGAGCCAAGGGTGGACCGAAAGGCGGAGCGCCTGCGGCGAAAGGCCCCGCGCCCGAGGGCGCCTCGGCTCGAGGTCCGGCCAACAGTGAAGACTGCCTCTTCTTAAACGTCTGGACCGCTGCGAAATCGGCGTCGGAGAGGCGTCCGGTGATGGTTTGGATTCATCCGGGCGGTTACACCAGCGGTTCCGGCTCCTCGCCGGGGACCGATGGCGAGAATCTGGCTATGAAGGGCGCGGTTCTGGTGACCATCAATTACCGGCTCGGCATTTTCGGATTCTTCGCGCATCCCGAGCTCACCAAGGAATCGCCCCATCACGCTTCCGGGAATTATGCCTTGCTCGATCAGCAAGCCGCGCTTGCGTGGGTGCAGCGAAACATCGCGGGCTTCGGCGGCGATCCCAAACGCGTGCTGGTTTTCGGCGATTCAGCGGGCTCATCAAGCATCGCGAATCTGGTCGCCTCGCCGCTATCGAAAGGGCTGTTCCAGAGGGCGTTGGGCGAGAGCGGCGCATGGATGGGTCTTTCTGTCGCACCGATGACCAAGCTGGAAGCAGCGGAGCAAGCGGGCATGCGAACCATGCAGCAACTGGGCGCGAACAGTTTGGCGGAGCTTCGGGCGAAACCGGCGGCGGAAGTGCTCGGCGGCCGCGGAGGAGGGCCGGTGATCGACGGCTGGTTCATGCCGGACGATCCAGCGAACGTCTATGCGCAAGGCAAGCAGGTGGATGTTCCGATCCTTGCGGGATCGAACAAAGACGAGGCTACCTTCTTCCAAGGCCCGACTACGGCGGCCATGTTCACGCAAAGTTCAAAGATGCGTTACGGCGATCTGGCTGATGCGTTCTTCAAGTTGTATCCGGCGAGCTCGGATGAGGAGGCGACGACCTCATCCTTCGCCGCGTTTCGCGATCAGCTCGGATTCGTGATGCGCAACTGGGCGCTGGCCCAGACTAAGAGCGGCAAATCGAAAGCGTATGTTTATTACTTCACGCATGAGCCGCCGATCCCCGGCGGCAACCCGCCTCCGAGCCCGGTAGTCACCGCGCGGCAGCAAGGCGCGACGCACGGCGCGGAAGCCCAGTACGTGTTCGAAAATCTGTTGGGAAATCGCCCATGGACCGGCCTGGATCATCAGCTTGCCGATACGCTTTCGTCCTACTGGGTGAACTTCGCCGCCAATGGAAATCCGAATGGCAAGGGACTTCCGGTCTGGCCGGCGTTCAATGAAAAGGAAAATCAGCGGCTGGTGCTGGGCGATAAGATCGAACCGGGCCAGGCGCTCACAAAGGATCAGCTTGCGCTGTTTCAGCAATACTACGACAAGGTGAAGCAACGATGAACCGCCTTTTAATCGTTTTCGCGTTATTCGCGCTGGCTTGCGCTGGACAAAATCAACAGAACGCCGCGCCCAAGGGAGCTCCGAAGGGTCCTGCCGCGCCGACGCTCATGGACTGCGGCGTCCATGGCGACATCGATATCCTGTGCGGCGCGCGATCGCCGGAAGACCTGGAACTCACGCCTGACAACAAATATCTGCTGGTTCCGCAATTCGTGAACGCAGGTGGGGCGGGCCGTGGCGGTCCTCCTCCCACCGGGCTCGGCATTCAGTTGTTCGATATTTCCAAGAAAACCTTTTCGCTGATCCCGGTGACGGATGAGCCTCGCAACGATTGGGGCGAGGCTTCCTGCCCCGGTCCCATTGACGACAAGCTCGTGTCGCACGGGATCTCCCTCAACAAGCGCAACAACGGAATGTGGGAGCTATACGTGGTTAATCACGGCGGCGGACGTCAATCCATGGAAATGTTCGAGCTGAAACAGACCGGCGGAATGTGGGGCTTGATCTGGCATGGCTGCGTGGTCAGCAAGCCCGACTTCAAGGACTATAACGACGTCGCGGCGCTTCCGGACGGCAGCTTCATCGGCACTCATCCCACGGCTCTGCAACCCACCGGTCCGCAGGCGCAGCAGTTCGACCTGTTTAGCGGCGTGCCCAGCGGCTTCGTCGGACGCTGGATCGCCGGCGAAGGGGAGAAGGAGCTGCCGAATACCCGGATCGGATATCCGAACGGGGTCCTGGTCAGCGCGGATGGCCGCTATATGTACGTGAACGCATGGACTGCCAAGGAAGTCCATAAGTACGATTTGAAGGACAACGACAAGGAACTCGGCGTGGTGAAGCTGGATTTCATGCCGGATAACATCACGTGGACCGCGAAACATCAGATGCTCGCGGCGGGCGTGAAAGGAGCGCGCGGCGATTGCCCGTCGGGCAGCGGCACTCCCTGCGAAGCCACGTTTGGAGTTGCGCTGATCGATCCAATCACGATGAGAGCGAAAGCCACGTTTGATTCGACCACCAACAAGGAAACCGCCGGAAAGGAACCCGCGATTACCGGCGTCTCGGTTGCCCTGGAGGTCGGTAACTCGATGTACATCGGCGCGTTTTCCGGAAATCGGCTGGTAAAGCTGCCGATGCCGAAGTAGCCCGCACAGGGCCGGCGCGGCCTTCAAGCAGGTAACGATTTCGCTGAGGCGGCCAGCGCCAAGCTCCGTTGTGCGGGCGAGTTCTTTTGTAGTAGCGCATAATCGGTAGAGAATGAGCACCGCATCTCTACCGATGACCTTGCCGGCTCGGTATTACACCGATCCCGAGATTTTCCGCAAGGAGCTCGAGCGCTTCTATTTCAACCGCTGGATCTGCGCGGGACGGTCGAGCGCGATTCCGAATCCCGGCGACTATTTCCTCTGCGAACTGGCGAACGAGAGCGTCATCGTGACGCGCGATAACGCTGGAGATATTCGCGCCTTCTACAACGTGTGCCGGCATCGTGGGTCGCGAATGTGCGAGGAACAGGAAGGCTCGCTGCCGGGGAAGCGCATCACGTGCCCGTATCACGCGTGGTCATACGGGCTGGATGGCGCGTTGATCGGCGCGCCGCACGCGGAGCGTCCCGGGTTCTCGCGCGCCGATTATCCATTGAAGCCGGTTCGTGCCGAGCATTGGGAAGGCAACGTATTCCTGCATTTTGGAACGCCAACGGAAACTGTCGCGGAGCTGCTCGCGCGGGTCGCGACGAAATTCGCGAACTGGCGCATGTCGGATTTGAAAATGCACCGCCGCATCGTTTACGACGTCAAGGCGAACTGGAAGCTGATCGTCCTGAACTACAACGAATGCCTGCATTGTCCGTTCGTGCACCCCGAACTCAACCCGCTTACCGATTACCTGGGCGCGGACAATGAGGAGCCGAACTCGACCTATATCGGCGGCGTGATGTTCCTGCGCAATGGCGCCGAGACCATGAGCTTCGGCGGGAGCCGCAGTGGCCGCGCTTTCCTTCCCGGTCTAACTGAGGAGCAGCGAACCTGGGCGGGATTCTACGCGATTTATCCGAACCTTCTGCTGGCGCCGCACCCGGATTATTTACTGACACACACGCTCTGGCCGAAGGCCGCGGATCGCACTGAAATCGTCTGTGAGCTGCACTTTCCTCCCGAAGAGATGGCCAAGCCGAAGTTTTATGCCGATGACGCGGGAAACTTCTGGGACCTGATCAACCGGCAGGACTGGCACATCGCGGAGCTATCGCAAGCCGGGATATCGTCGCGGGCGTATGTGCCCGGGCCGTACACCAAGCGCGAGGAGCTGCTGCGCGCCTTCGATCAGGACGTGCTTGCGATTGACGGCGAATGACGCGTGTCACCTAAATCAGGGAATCAACTGCGCCAGCGGCTTCAACTCCGGCTGCGTGCCAGCAGGCAGCGGATACCGGTCGAGATCCAATAGCATCCCGACCAACTGGTAGTAGCCCATCACGCAGGTCATATCGACCACTCCGCGCTCACCCAGCGTATTCTTGGCCGCCGCAAATGTGGCATCGCTGACGGAGTGATTCTTCAGCAGCTCCGTCGCGAAATTGTAGACGACGGTTTCGTCCCCGGCCATTTTCGCGGGGCGTTTCCCGTTGGCGATCGCCTGGATGATGTCCTCGCTGACGCCAGCCTGCGCCGCAGCCCTTCGATGCGCGTTCCATTCGAACTGCACGGTCCAGAAGCGAGCCGTGATGATGATGGCCAGCTCGTTCAACCTTGGGGGCAGCGAAGAATGAAACCGGGCCTGGCCGCCGAGGGCTTGCGCGAGATCGCCCATTTCCGGGCTGCGTAGCATCACGTTAAAAGGACCGCCGAGATTCTTGCGATCGCCCGCCAGGATGTGCCGGATCATGGTTTTTTGCTCGGGGGTCATTTCGTCCCAGGTCAGCGGCTTGAATCTGTCGCCGGCGAGGCCGGTGAAATTCGGCGGTGGCGCGTCGGACTTGGCCGGCGTCTGGGTATAGGCCACAGCGGCAGCGAGCAGCGTGACGGCAGCAAGCATGAATGGAATTCGCATGGAGCGAGCGTATCACGCCCGACCGGCATTCGCACAGGGATGTGATGAGGCGAACAGCAAGTCTGTCTTGGGCCAATTGTGCGTTACACCTTCGAATGGAATCCGGCAAAGGCCGAAGGAAATCTGCGGAAACACGGGATCGGTTTTGCGCGTGCGGCCGAGGTGTTTTTGGACACCCTTAGCTGTCTCGATCCGCGACGACGAACATAGCGAGACTGAAGGAAGGTGGGTGACAATGGGAACTGACCGAAGAGGAACGATCCTGATTGTGATTCATACATTCCGGGAGATTTCGCTGGAGGAGGCCATCATACGGATCATTTCCGCTCGGCGGTGCGCAAGGCGAGAACTAAAGCAGTATCGGGAGCAGTTGCTGTGAAACAGGCATACGATTTCTCAAACGGACAGCGCGGAAAGTTTTATCGTCCCGGCGTCGAGCTGAACATCCCGGTGTATCTCGATCGCGACGTGATGAAACTCGTCCGAAACCGCGCCCGGAAGGCAGGCTCAACCGTAGAAGAGGTCGTGAACGCCGCCCTTCGTGATAGCATGCGAACCAGTCGCGGATCGCGCAGAGCCTCAGCGAAATAAGAAATAGCTGCTGCCTGCCTTCGAGTCGAGTGGCAAACCGTCGAAGTCTGCTACCGCAGCGCGAATGTGAACAATGCCGCGCCAGCCTGGATGCTCACGTATTGAGTTCCCTTCACCATATACGTGATCGGGCCGGCGGCGATCGACGGACCCAGATTCGTCTGCCACAGCAGCTTCCCGTCTCGTGCGTCGAGCGCGTAGAACGAGCCGTCGCGCGAGCCGCTGAACAGAAGATCGCCCTCCGTAGTCAGAACGCCGGCCTCAGTCGAGGGTGCGTTCTGCCGGTATTCCCATTTCATATCTCCCGTTTGCGGGTCGATCGCGCGGATTGCGCCATACATATCCTCGCCGCTTGCGCCCGCGCGCGGAAAATCGCCGCTGAAGGTCTGACCGCTGTGAAACTCGGGCGGAGCCTCGCCCTTCACATAGGTCGAGGAGCTGTTTACCCAAGCCGGAATGTAGAACAAACCCGTACGTGGACTAAATGACGGGTTGTACCAGTTCGTGCCGCCCTGATTACCCGGGTAAACAAGCGTTCCAGCTTTGGTCGGCTCGATTCCTGGCGCGCGAATCGGCCGGCCTTTTTCGTCGAAGCCCGTCGCCCAGTTCACCTTCACGAACGGCTTACCGAGCAGGAACTGGCCGTTGGTCCGATCCAGCACGTAAAACATACCATTGCGATTCGCCCACAGCATCACCTTGCGCGGCTGCCCTTTGAAATTGATATTGGCGAGCACCGGAATCTGCGTGGCATCCCAATCGAACTCGTTGTGCGGCGAGAACTGATAATGCCACTTCAGCTTCCCGGTATCGGCATCGAGCGCGATCACGGAGCTGCTATACAGGTTGTCCCCCTTGCGAGCGTCGCCATTCCAATCCGGACCCGCGTTGCCGGTGCCCCAGAACGTCAGATTGGTCTCGGGGTCGTAGGAGCCGGTCTCCCAGATGGGCGCCCCGCCGTGCATCCACGAATCGCCAGACCACGTTTCATTGCCTGGCTCGCCGGGACCGGGAACGGTGTAGAAGCGCCAAACTTCCTTGCCGGTATTCACGTCCCATGCACCGATGAATCCGCGAATGCCGAACTCGCCGCCGGCCACGCCCGCGATCAATTTGTCCTTAATAACCAACGGAGCGTGGGTCATGGAATAGCGGTCCTTGGGATCCGCCACGCGCGTCTTCCAAACTTCCTTGCCGGTTTTGGCGTTAATCGCAATCAGCGTGGTATCCAGCGCGGCAAGAAAAACCTTATCCCCGAGAATCGCCAAGCCGCGGGTCTCCTGCCCGCAGCAGTTGTGAGCGTCGGGATCGGGTTTGTAGGCGTAACTCCAAATCGTCTTGCCGGTCGCGGCATCCAACGCGAAGACATCGTTGATCCCTTGAACCGTGTACATCACGCCGTCCACCACAAGCGGAGTCACCTCGTGCTTTTCGAGCGAGCGCGACTGAAACACCCATCTGAGCGTCAGATCCTTGGCGTTCGCCGCGTTGACCTGCGTGAGCCCGCTGTGACGCTGGCTCATGAACGTACCGGAATAGGTGAGCCAGTTCTCCGGCTGCTTGTCCGCGTTCAAGATCCGCTCAAAGGGAACATCGGTTACCGGAGCCTCTTTGGATGGTTGTTGCCCTCCGCGTTGCGCCAATGCGAACGGAGCGACGGCCGCCAAAAAACATGCGACTCTTTTCATAAATCACCCTCCCCATGAAAGACGTTATCTTACCGCAGCTTTCAAAGGCCGGGGGATAGAATGGCCGTATGCGGGCTTATTCCACGGCGATCGTACTTCTCACAGCGTTGCTTGCCTCGGCGCGGGAGCCCGCGCCTAAAGCGCCCACCGACATCCAGCCGGGCAGCATCACCTACGAGGACGTACCGTATCCCTATCCGGTCCAGTACCTCAACATGACGGTCTACGGGCAGGATGTCCGCATGGCGTTTATGGATGTAGCTCCCTCAGGACCTTCAAACGGACGCGTGGTGGTTCTGCTGCACGGAATGAATTTCGGCGGATTCTATTTTGGCGGGCCGATAGAGGCTTTGCGAAAGGCCGGCTTTCGAGTCATCGCACCGGATCAGATCGGATTCGGGCGGTCTTCGAAACCGGTCATACCGTACAACTTTCACGACATGGCGTATAACACGCGCCGGTTGCTGCAGTCCCGCGGCGTCACGCGAGCCACCATCATCGGCCATTCGATGGGCGGGATGCTGGCGGCTCGTTTCGCTGCCTCCTACCCCGGCATGACGGAGCGCGCGGTGCTCTACGATCCGATCGGATTAACGGATATTCGCTGGGACCGGCCATGGCGCACTGCCGAGGAAAACTATAACGAGACGATCCGCGAGAGCCGCGATCAGCTTTATCAAGGATTTTCCGCGACGATTCATCGCTATTTTCCGCAGCCTGGCGAATGGAAGCCGGAGTACGAGAAATACGTCCGCATACTTTACGCGCCTACGTTGAGCGGGGATTGGCTGCGCCTCGCGATGGTCCGCGCGATCCTTCAACAGCTCACCTATCTAGATCCCGTGGTCGACGACTGGGCGCACATCAAGGCTCCTACCTTGGTTCTGGGCGGCGATAAAGACGGGGATAATTTTCCCGCGCTCGCCAAACATGTTGCCGACACGATTCCCAACGGTCATTTGGTTCTGTTGCCGAACCTCGGCCACGTCGCGCACATCGAAGCGCCGGACGTGTTCAATCGCGAGCTGCTGAAGTTCCTCGAATCCGAACTGGCCCCCAAGAAATAGTTTGCTTCGATCCGCCGTTTTCTTTGAACTAAGGCTCCTTACCGAATTTCCTTCTTTCTCGCGCCTGTGAGCTGCAACGAACGTACTTCCGGAGTAGTACACGCGCTTCATTGACGCATAGAACGAACTCGCCATTTAATGGGCCATGACGAATTGCTCGTACAGGCGCGAGTTTGGAAGTCGCGCGATCGCGAAGGGCAATCGACCCCAGTCATTCGCTGCGTCGAGAATGTTCGCGGCCGGAATTCTGCTTTTTGCGCCGGTCATTTTCGCGCAGGCTCCGAAACGAATCCTTCAACCCATTGACGACCGCGCCACGGTCAGGCTCACCGGAAACGTGCATCCGTTAGCTCGGGCGGAATTCGACGCAGGCCGGATCCCGGCGAATGAGCCGATGCAGCAAATGATCCTGGTACTCACACTGGACTCGGCAAGCCAAGCTGAGCTCGATGCGCTTACGGAGGCACAACTGGATCCGAGCTCGCCCGAGTACCATGCCTGGCTCACCCCGGAGGAATATGGCAGGCGCTTCGGGATCGCGAGCGAGGATCTCGATCAGATCAGCGGCTGGCTTCGCGCGCACGGCTTCCAGATCGAGGAGGTTCCGAATGGCGCCCGCACGGTACTGCTCAGCGGAACGGTCGGAGAGGTTGAGGAGACTTTTCACACGCAGATGCGCTATTACCGCGTGGGCGGGGCCCTGCATCGCGCTAACGCGACCGAACCCGAAATTCCCGCGGCTCTCTTTGGAATCGTGGCGGGAGTCGCATCGCTGCACGATTTCGAAAGCGCTCATGGGCTCGCCGCGGTGCGGCCTGTTTCCCAGCCTGAGCTGACTTCAGGCAGCACCCATTACATCGCCCCGGCCGACTTCGCCACGATCTATGACTTCAACCCGCTGTATTCGAGTTCGATTGACGGAACGGGCCAGACTATAGCCGTGGTGGCACGAAGTAATATCAACATGTCCGACGTCGAAACCTTCCGCAGCCTGATGGGCCTGCCAGTCAATAATCCGGTGGTGGTTTTGAACGGCGCGAATCCCGGGGTTCTCGCCGGAGGAGAGCAGGGGGAGGCCACGCTCGACGCGGAATGGGCGGGCGCGATCGCTAAAAAGGCGACCGTGAAATTCGTGGTGTCCGCATCGACGGCCTCAACCGATGGGGTGAATCTTTCGGCGCAGTACGTCGTCAGCCACAACCTGGCGCCTGTCGTGACCACCAGTTTCGGGATGTGCGAGCAGGCCGCTGGCAGCGCTTATGCGCAATTTTGGAACGGACTCTGGCAACAAGCCGCGGCGCAAGGGATTACCGCATTGGTCGCGGTGGGAGACAACGGAGCCGCCGGTTGCGACGATCCCGACGAGACGACAGCCACCGGCCCGCTGGGTGTCAACGTAATCGCATCCTCACCTTACGACATCGGCGTGGGTGGAACGCAATTCAACGATAGCTCGAATACCAGCCAGTATTGGTCGCCCTCGACCTCTTCCGGAAATCTTGGCTCGGCGTTAACTTACATACCCGAGGCGGTCTGGAACCAAAGCGGATCAGTCTCCGGGGGCACGGACCTTTGGGCCGGGTCGGGAGGCGCAAGCGTCATCTACCCGAAGCCCTCCTGGCAATCCGGGACCGGCGTGCCCTCCGATAACCATCGCCACCTGCCGGACGTTTCGATCGCGGCGTCGACGCACGACGGATATTTGATTTGCATGGACGGCGGCTTGTACATCGCCGGAGGAACTTCAGCCTCTTCGCCGAGCTGGGCCGGAGTCATCGCGTTGGCGGACCAACAAGCAGGTGCAAGCCAGGGCAACGCGAATGCTACATTGTACCCGCTGCTTCAGCGGCAGCTCACGGGCGGCGCGGCTGTATTCCACGACATCACTTCGGGAAACAATAACGTCCCGGGCCTGGCTGGATTTACTGCCGGGACCGGCTACGATCAAGCGTCAGGACTCGGCACACCCGACGCGATGATGCTGGTGCACCATTGGTCGGATGTTGCGGCGCCCTCCGCTGCGCCCTCTTTGACGCTGAGCCTCGCATCGTCGAGCGCCTCGGTCGCCGCTGGTTCCTCCGCGCAAGTCCAACTGTCAACCACAATCGGAGGAGGGTTCAAGTCGGCAGTCACGTTGTCGGTTAGCGGTCTACCGAAGGGGCTGACAGCCACGTGGTCCCCGGCCACGATAGCCTCACCCGGAGCCGGTTCCAGCACGTTAACGTTGGCTGCCGCGTCGAACACGGCAGCGGGAAGCTATACGCTGACCGTGACAGCGGCCGGGGACGGCGTCACGCAGACCGCATCGCTGACGGCAAAAGTGACGCCCGCGCCATCCTTCCAGCTCGGACTTTCGAAGGCGACCCTCAGCGTGACCGCGAGTGCGAAATCGACGATCACCGTGACCGTCTCGCCCGAAAATGGCTTCAGCGGTTCGGTGGCCTTGGCCGTGACTGGCCTGCCGGCCGGCGTCACGGCCGCGTTCTCCCCGGCGAGTGTGAAGGTAAGCAGCGCCGTAACCAGCACGCTGACGATCACCACCGCATCGACGGCCAAGCTGACCACGACCAACTTGACTGTGACCGGGACCGGCGGCGGCATTACGGCGACATCTCCGCTGGCTCTGACCGTGCAGAAATAGCCGGCACGGAGCCCGCGCGGCGCCCGGAAGCTGGGAGGAACTCGCTTTGGCTACCCGCGCCAGGCTCCGTCGTGCAGGCGAGTTTCTTAGAGGCTGACGCTACACTGGAGAGAGTGGCCGCGCGGCACACGCGCGGGTAGTCCATGAACCGGCTGCGAACTCGCCTCATTCTGGTGTTTCTGGTAGCGACGCTTCTGCCGCTGGGGCTAACGTTGTGGACGGAGCTCTCTCTGCTCGAGCGCAGCCTTGCGCCGCTCCTCGACATGAGCTCGCTCTCCTCCGCGCTCGAAAGCACAGGCCGGGAGCTTTATCTGCAATCGAGCGAGGCGCTGCGCCGCGATGCCGCCGGGGGACGCGCCCCTGCGAAACACCTCGCGCCCGAACAGGCGGCGATGTTTTGGGAACGCGGCGAGCCCGATGAATTCGACATCTCGGGCGACGGAGGCGATGAGCTGGACTATTACGTTCGGGGCAAGGGCGAGGTGTTGAAATATTCGCGGCCCTTGGGTGTGAAGCTGGGCGACCTACGGAAGCAGATCGCGCGGGTGAGCACGATCCAGGAATCCGACCTGCGGCGCGGCTTCAGCCGAACCCTGCTCGCGATTGCGGCGGTGCTATGGCTCGCCGCGCTGGGCGCGCTCATATTCCTCGCCGCGCGCATCAGCCGACCGGTGCGGAATCTGACCGAGGGCCTGAGCCGCGTCGCGGCGGGCGATCTGAGCGCCCGAGTTCCTCCGGGCGGAGGGGACGAGATCGGCGCGGCGCTGCGAGCCTTCAATCGAATGGCCGGGCAGCTCGAGCAGGCTCGCGACCGGCTGATCAACGTGACGCGGCTCGCGACCTGGCAAGCGCTGGCGCGAAAGATGGCCCATGAGGTGAAGAATTCTCTGACGCCCATCCGCCTGACGATGGAGGAGATTGTCAGCCGCCGCGGCGCCGTCGACGACGCGTTTCTCGAGCAAGCCTCGCAGATCGTTGCCGACGAGGTCAACACGCTAGAGCGCCGCGTGCGGGCGTTTTCCGAGTTCGCGTCGGAGCCTCCGGTGATTCCCGCCGAAATCGACGTTAACGCGATGCTGGTGGAGCGCGTCTGTCTGCTTAAGTCGGCTCATCCGGAGGTGGCCTACCAACTGCGATTGGCGCCCGGGCAGCCTCGCGCGGTCGCGGATTCCGACCTGATCAAAGGCGTGTTAACTAATTTGTTAGAAAATGCCGCCGAAGCCGCGCAACCGGGCGGCGTGGTCATGGCTTCTACTGCTGTCGCCAATGGCACGCTTTCCATTGAAGTTCACGACTCCGGCCCTGGCCTGAGCGCGCAGGCGCGTTCGACATTGTTCGAGCCGAGCATCTCATTCAAGAAGGGCGGAATGGGGCTGGGTCTCTCCATTGCCAGGAGGAGTGCCCTGCTGTGCGGCGGCGACCTCAGCGCTCTTGAAGGCGAACTGGGGGGCGCGGCGTTCCGATTGAGCCTGGCGGCGGCTGGAGACCACGGGAGCAATGGTCACGGAAACGGCGGAAGGGCCTCCTAAGTGAACGGCACGGCAAAGCGCGTCCTTATCGTCGACGACGAGGAGAATATCGGCCGGTCGCTGCGTCTGATACTGGAGCGCGAAGGCTACGCCGTCAGCGCTTGCGCTAGTGTCGGCGAGGCGAAGGCGTATTCCCAGCGCCCTGACGTGTACCTGATCGACGTACGACTGCCGGACGGGAGCGGTATCGACTTTGTGCGCTGGCTTCGGGCGAACGATGTCGCCGTGCCCGCGCTTATGATTTCCGGGCACGGGACCATCGCGGAGGCGGTCGAGGCCACGCGCGCCGGGGCCTTCGATTTTCTCGAAAAACCCCTCAGCCGCGACAAGGTGCTGCTGTCGCTGAAGCACGCGCTCGATCACTCCAAGCTGCAAAACGAGAATCAGCGTCTGCGTGAGATGGCCGGCGCGCCGCGAATGATCGGATCGAGTCCGGCGTTCGGCAAGGTTTTGGAACAGGCGACGCTCGCCGCGCGAACGGATGCGCGCGTGTTGCTCACTGGCGAATCGGGGACCGGTAAGGAGTTGCTGGCCGCGCACATCCACGCGCAGAGTCCGTTCTCCTCGGGACCTTTCGTCAAAGTGAACTGCGCCGCGATTCCCACGGAGCTGATTGAGAGTGAGTTGTTCGGTCACGAAAAGGGATCGTTCACAGGCGCGACTTCGGCGCGGCGCGGCAAATTCGAGCTGGCCGACGGAGGGACGCTGTTTTTGGACGAGTGCGGCGATCTGCATGCCTCCTCGCAAGCCAAGCTGCTGCGAGTGTTGCAGGAAGGCGAATTCCACCGCGTGGGCGGGGAGCAGCCCATCCGCGTTTCGGTTCGCGTCATCTCCGCTACCAATCGCGATCTCTCCGAGATGGTCACGCAGCAGAAATTCCGCGAGGATCTCTATTACCGGCTCTGTGTCATGCCCGTTCGGGTTCCCGCGCTGCGGGTGCGCATCGAGGATATTCGCCCGCTCGCGGAATATTTTCTGGCAGAGTTCTGCTCGCGCAACAACTTCCGTCCCAAGACATTCGAGCAAGAGGCGATTGAGGTTCTGGAGCAGCACTCATGGCCCGGCAACATCCGCGAGCTGCGAAACGTCGTGGAACGGATGGCAATCCTCGCGCCGGGAGATTCAATAGAGGCGGCGGCCGCGCCGGTCGAGATTCGATCCGCGCGCTCCGCATCTCCGCGCGGCAACCTGCGTGAGACTCGCGAGTCAGCCGAGCGCGAGCACATTCTTCGCGCCCTGCAGGAATCGGAGTGGAACGTTTCGGGCGCGGCCCGGTCCCTCGGCATGGAGCGAACCAACCTGCATAAACGGATTCGTGCTCTGGGGATCGAAAGAAGCCGCTGATATTTCGGGGTTACACTGAAAAGGCCGCCCCCTCCGGAGCGGCCTTGCTAATTTCAAAATCCCGGTCTAGCCGGAGTTACGGGCGGTTCACGTTCTCGGCTTGGAGACCTTTGGGACCTCTTTTGACCTCGAATTCCACCTCCGCGCCCTCCTCAAGAGTCCTGTAACCAGACATTTGGATCGCGGAGAAATGCACGAACACGTCCTCGCCGCTCGCTCGCTGGATAAATCCATAACCCTTCGCGGCGTTAAACCATTTCACGACACCCTTTTCTCTCACTACTCAGTTCTCCTATTTCACTTCCCGATACCACCGGGAAGGTTTGCTCCTGACTAAAACTCTGCTATTGTCGCATGGAAGAGTACTCTTTTGCAATCAAGTTCTTCCACGGATCCTTACCTTAACGTCCGGCCGCGTGAATCGAACGTGCAGGCGCTCGGGTGTTCCTACTATAGTAGTGATATGGACGACGCTCGGAACATCGAAGCGGGCGACCCTGCCGCGCCGCCGTCCAAGCCCCCGGCGGGACCGTCTGTCGCCCATACAGCCTTTTCCTGGCTGCGCGACTTGGCCTTGAGTGTGGCGATTGCCATAATCGTCATACTCTTCCTGTACCAGCCGGTGAAGGTCGAAGGGACCAGCATGATGCCCAGCCTGGTCAACCAGGAGCGCATCTTCATCAACAAGTTCGTCTACCGCTTCTCGAACATCGAGCGCGGCGATACCGTGGTTTTTCAGTTTCCCGGCGATCCCAGCAAATCCTACATCAAACGCGTGATCGGAATGCCAGGGGACGTGGTCACGATCGACAAAGGTACGGTTATCGTGAACGGCAACGTTCTTCCGGAGCCGTATGTGCGAGAGGAGAATCGGGACACGCACAGCTACCAGGCCATCCGAGTCGAGCCTGATTCCTACTACGTGCTCGGCGATCATCGCAATTCCTCGAACGACAGCCGGAATTGGGGAACGGTCAAGCGCGGCTACATTTACGGGAAAGCAGTTTTCGTCTACTGGCCGCTAGACCGGTTAGGTCTCTTGAAATAAGACCGGCTGGGTTTACTGAAATAGGTCTTTTGAAGTAGTCGGTCAGCGCCGGTTCAGCAGCCACATCAGCAGCGAGAGCACAGCGCTGACCAGGAAACACGTCACTACGGGAAAATAAAAGCTATTGTTCTTGCCGCGGATGACAATGTCTCCGGGCAATCTTCCCAGCCGGATCGGCAGGCGCTCGCCGAGCATCACCAGCAGCCCCACAACGATCAGAACCGCGCCCAGACCGATCAGCATCCGGCCCATGCTTCGATCATAACTCTGATGATAACGGCGGCCGGGAAATCGTCCGTTCTGAGGTACGATCACTGAAGTGAAACCAGTCGCGAAGTGGCTTGCTTCGCTGTTCGCGCGAATTCTCGTATTCCCTGCGGCGTGCCTCGCCGGCTTCGGCAAGTGGCCGGAAGGCTACATGCTTTGTGCACAGGCGTTGGCGCAGTCGCCCGGAATCATCGGGAGCTATCTTCGGGTCGCGTTCTACCGCTTCACGCTCGAAGGCGTCGGACCGGATTGCCGCATATCGCTGGGATCCTACTTCGCGCATCCGAAGGCGTCGCTAGGCCCCCGCGTTGGCATCGGATCCTACTGCGTCTTAGGCAGCGTCGATATCGGCGAGGGGACCCAGCTCGCGAGCCACGTTCAGATCCTCAGCGGGATGAAGCAGCACCTGCGCGATAATTCCGGCAATCTGACGGACGAGGGCCGCGTGTTCAAGCGAATCTCGATCGGGCCGCAATGCTGGATCGGCAGCGGCGCGATTATCGGCGCGGACGTCGGCGCGAAATCGACGGTGGGAGCCGGCGCGGTAGTGACGCAGGACGTCCCTCCCGGCGTCACCGTCACGGGCAATCCCGCGCGCAAGAAAGAATAGCGCGGCCTCATTTAGCAACGGCATTCATCGATTGTGATAGCGTGAATCGCATGAGATTAAGTGGCCTCCTGGTGATCGTCTCTGCAACACTGTGCGCGCAAACGCCCGCGCGGGGTCCCCTCGCTGGATTCACCGCCGCGCAAGCCGAGCAGGGCAAGGCCGCCTACGACCAGAACTGCGCCGGTTGCCATGGGGCGAACCTCGACGACGGCCAGTTCGCTCCAGCACTGCGCGGGCAGACGTTCCTAGGACAATGGGGCGGCAGACAGGCTTTCAGCTTGTTCACCTTCATCAGAAACACCATGCCTCCCGGAAACGGCGGCCGCATCGGCGATCCGGCGTACGCGGGAATTCTTGCCTATGTGTTGCAGGCGAATGGAGTGGCCGCCGGTCCACGCGAACTCCCCACGGACCTGACGCAGTTGCAGGCGATGAATCTTCCGGACGCGGCGCCTGCTCGTC
>JASHRP010000003.1 GCA_030037375.1 Bryobacteraceae bacterium
AAACCGAAACGTAGGTGTCGAAGTTGACGTTCTCGGGCAGCGTCACTTGGAATCGCGTTGCTCGAGCCGGAACGGCCTTGGGCCAGAACCACCACGCCCCGCCCGCGGCCGCGATCAGCGCCACGAGAGCGATGCTCGCCCAGAGCCATCGTTTGCCGTTCTGAGGCGCCTGCGCGGTTATCGGAACGCTGGAACTGGATGCGCTTACGGGCGGCGCATCGAGATCGATCAATTCGAGCGCGGGTTTCAAATCGCGCGCCGATTGCCACCGGTCATCCGGGTTTTTCTCGAGGCATTTTCGGACCAGGCGCTCCAAGGCTCGCGGAGTCTCGGGCCGGCTCTGATTCAGCGGCGGCGGCCGATCTTTGAGCAACGACGCCAGCACTGCCGCTTGCGTATCGCCGCTGAAGGGCCGCTGGCCTGCCATCATTTCATAAAGCACAACGCCGAAGGAGAAAATATCCGACCGCTCGTCGGCTTCCTTGCCCTCCACCTGCTCCGGCGCCATGTAATAGAGCGTCCCGAGGATCGCGCCGGCGCGCGTGATGGGCTCGGTTACGGTTTCGACCGTGGTGGCCGACGCAAGGGCGGCTTTCTCCGAACTGAGCTTGGCGAGCCCGAAGTCCAGCACCTTGATCCCATTTTTGGTGACCATGATGTTGCCGGGCTTCAGGTCACGATGGATGATTCCCTTGGCGTGCGCCGCCGCGAGCGCATCGACAATCTGCTCGGCAAAGACCAGGGCCTTGTCCAGTGGCAGCGGCCCTCGCGCGATCATCGTGGAAAGCGGCTCGCCTTCGACGAGCTCCATTACCAGATAATTGGGGCCCACGTCGTAAAGCGTGCAGATGTTGGGATGATTTAGAGAGGAAATGGCTCGCGCTTCGCGCTCGAAACGGTCGCTGAATTCGCGCGTCGAGACCTTGATGGCGACGGAGCGGCCGAGGCGGGTGTCCGTGCCGCGATACACTTCGCCCATTCCTCCTTTTCCAATGGGCGAATCGATTTCGAAATGGCCGAGCTTGTCTCCCGGAGAGAGCCGCATTGTTTAGATCAGTGTATCGCGTAAACCGACGGCCGGCGTCGTCCGGCCGCAGTCCGATCCCGATGTCTATCGCCGCATCCGTGAAACGAAATCGCGTTCAAAGTCACAAAGCACCAGAAGCCTAAATTCAAACTGTCTTTCAACGCGTTGCCTGCGTGACCAGCTTCGCGCCTATTTCGACTTACAGCAGCAAACCCATTTTGTTGAAAGGAACTAAGAAATGTCAGGAACCTGGACAACGTTTACCGCGCCCGATACTTCTTCCGGTCAGTTCAACGCCGACTTGATGATTCTCCTCACCGACGGCTCTGTCTTGATGCACAACGGCTTTGTGACGACCGTCGATAACGCCAACCAATGGTTGCGCCTGACGCCGGACAAGCACGGCAAATATGAGACTGGCGCCTGGTCGGCGCAGATCAATATGAAGACGGCTCGCCAGTGGTTTGCTTCGGGCGTCTTGAAAGATGGGAGAGTGTTCGCGATCGGCGGCGAGCATTCGAACGATCCTCTTCATCCGAACGATTCGCCGCTCGCGGAGATTTTCGATCCGCTAACCAATACGTGGAGCCCGCTCGCAAAACCGGCCGCTTTCGACTTCATCTGCGGCGATTGCAACGGCGCGGTCTTGGAAGACGGCCGCGTGCTTCTGGGAGGTCCCGATACGGCAGGAGGTCCGCCTTCGACTTGGCCGAAGCGCACGGCGATCTGGGATCCGGAGGGCGATACGTGGGTCGACGCGGGAACGAAGTTCGGAACCGCGGCCAACACAAAGAAAGACCCGTTCGAGGAGGAGACGTTTTCGCTCCTGCACGGCGGAGAGGTCCTGGCACCGGCTGTACGAGACACTCCGAAGGCGCAGCGCTATGTGCCGCATCTGGACGCCTGGGAGAACTGTCCGCCGAGCCCAGTGAAGCTGGCCATCGACACTTTGAGCGGCGTCGAAGTCTTTGAAACGGGATCAACCATCGTTTTGCCGGATGGCGCGGCGTTCTGCATCGGCGGCACGGGCAAGACGGCTGTCTTCCATCATGGCGCGTGGAAGCAGGGTCCCGACTTTCCGCCCGACACGAGCGCTTCGCCCAACTGGCCGTTGCTGACTCCGCTCGATGCGCCCGGCTGCCTGCTGCCTAGCGGAAAAGTGGTGTTGATGGGGGGCACCACCGCTCCCGATAGCGGCGACTTTTTCTCACAAAACCCGGTTTTGCTCGAATACGATCCGGCCAGCTCGGCTTCGACGCTGCCGAACCTCGACGCGCAACCGGCGCTGCCGGCCGGAAACTTCACCTGGCAATCGTGCTTCCTGCTATTGCCCACCGGGCAGCTTCTTTGCAGCGCCCAGACCAAAACGCTGTTTCTATACACGCCGGATCCAGCCGCCGGCAGCCCTCACCATTCCTGGCGCCCGGCGCATATTTCCGTGCCTACGGAGATGAGGCCGGGACATAGCTACATTCTGCATGGAACCCAAATTAACGGCCTATCGCAAGCGGTCTGCTATGGCGACGATGCCGGCATGGCCACGAATTACCCGATCGTGCGCATCCAGCATCACGCGACGGGAGAAGTGGTGTACTTGCGAACGCACCACTTCTCCTCGATGGGCATCGCCACCGGTCGCGAGCCTCACGACCGCAAGTCTTGCACCATCGATGTTCCAGCGACGATTGCGCACGGAAAGTGGAAGCTTGACGTGGTCGCCAACGGTATTGCGTCGGAGGCGATCGGAGTAGAGATTGGCTTGCACTTCCATCCGCGCCAATACAAATTCGAAGGCAAAATCGAGAGCTTAATCCATGACGGCTTCGGCGATTTCGTGGGATTTACGTTGAAGAATGGCTCGGAACAGCCGCTCAGGTTCCAAAGCCGTGAACCTCACATGGCCGAGCTTGCGCATAGCGCATGGCAACAACGAATTCGCGTAGTGGTTGAAGCGGAGCACAACCACCCGGATCAAGTTGAATCGATCGCGCTGCTTGCGCCTTAATTGCGGGTTAGCAGGGTTCGCTTCGAGGAAGCGAACCCTGTGCCGTGAAGCCACTCAATTAATCGTTAGCGGCA
>JASHRP010000395.1 GCA_030037375.1 Bryobacteraceae bacterium
CGCCGAAGGAAGCGGCACCACGTTCATCTGGGTCGACTATTTGTCGAAGATCAGCAAGGAGTGGGAGACCAAAGTGGGCCGTGGCGCTTCGGTGGCGTGGCCGGTGGGCCTGGGAGGCCAAGGCAACGAGGGCGTTGCGGGGCAGGTCAAGCAGACAGCCAACTCCATAGGTTACGTCGAGCTAATCTACGCCATTCAGAATCACATGTCGTACGGCAAAGTGAAAAACGTCAACGGCGAGTTCATCGAAGCGAGTCTGGCCAGCGTCACGGCAGCGGCCGCGGGAGCGGCCAAAGCCATGCCAGCCGACTTCCGTGTGTCGATTACCAACGCGCCTGGCAAGGGGGCCTACCCGATTTCCAGCTTCACGTGGTTGCTGATTCCGGAAAAGATTCCCGACCCGGCAAAGAAGAAGGTGATCACGGACTTCCTGGGGTGGATGCTGAAAGACGGGCAGACAATGACTACGGCACTGGACTACGCCCCATTGCCGAAAGAGGTAGTCTCGAAGGAAGTGGCTCAAATCGCTAAGATAAATTAATGGCAAGTGCTGCGACGATTCCGCAGACGGCCCGCCCGCGAGGGCGGGCTTCCTTTCTCTCGCGGATGTTCAGCGGCGACAGCATGGCGCAGGCGCTCGCCTTCAGTTGCGCCACGCTGATCCTGGCGATCACCGCTCTGCTGGTTTGGGAATTGTGGCAACACTCCGCCGCCTCGCGCGACAAGTTCGGGATTGGCTTTCTTGCAACCTCCGCGTGGAATCCCGTCTCCGGCCAGTTTGGCGCCCTTCCGTTCATCTACGGCACGGTGGTGACCTCGGCGCTGGCCTTATTGCTGGCAGTGCCATTTGGGGTGGGTGCGGCGATTTTTTTGGCCGAGATGGCTCCGCCGAAGCTCTCGGACGGAATGACGTTCCTGATCGAATTGTTGGCGGCGGTGCCGAGCGTGATTATCGGGCTGATCGGCATCCTGGTGCTGGTTCCGATGCTGTTGACCGTAGTTCCGCCAATCAAGGACGCCCTGGGAGATAACGCACCTTTCTTCTTTTCCGGCCCATTCTACGGTCCAAGCATTCTTGCCGCCGGTGTCGTCCTTGCCGTGATGATCGCGCCTTTCATTATTTCGGTGTCGCGCGAAGTGCTGCTCGCGGTACCCAGGGACCTTCGAGAGGCCGCGCTAGCGCTGGGAGCCACACGGTGGGAAACTACCTGGCAAGTAGTGGTGCCCTATGCGCGCCGCGGTATCATGGGCTCCGTGTTCCTGGCGATGGCGCGCGCCCTGGGCGAGACCATGGCTGTAACCATGGTGGTCGGAAACAGCCCCACGATCTCGCATTCGCTTCTCTCGCAAGGATATTCCATGGCTTCGGTCATCGCTAATGAATTTTCCGAGGCCATCGGTAACCTGTATCCAAGCGCGCTGATCGAAGTGGCTCTGGCTCTATTTGGCATAACCATCGTCCTGAATGCGGTCGCCCGGCTGCTGATTCTGGCGACCGGCGGGAAGCAGGCAAAGTGAAACTCTCCTTTCGCCGCAAAGCCGTGAATGCGGTGATGTTAAGTCTGACGGGCGTGTGCACGGTGCTCGCGGTCGGAATGCTGTTCTTCATCCTGGGCTATTTGTTCGTCCAGGGCGGCTTTTCCTTGAGTTGGAATTTCTTCACCAAGCTGCCGGTTCCGGTAGGCGAGATGGGCGGAGGCATGGCGAATGCTTTGCTTGGCAGCGCGAAGGTGTTGCTGCTCGCCACCTGCCTCGGCGTTCCCGTCGGCTTCCTGGCCGGAGTTTACCTGGCCGAATATGCGAGCGGAGCCTACGCATCGACGATTCGGTTCGTGACCGATCTATTAAACGGCGTCCCATCCATCGTGATCGGGATTTTCGTCTATACGCTCGTCGTCGCCAAAGCGGGCTTCTCCACGTACTCGGGAGGAATCGCGCTGGGGATCATGATGATTCCGATTGCGCTGCGCTCCACCGAGGAGTTCCTGAGGTCGGTGCCGGTGTCGCTGCGAGAAGGCGCCATGGCTCTGGGGGCGACCAAATCCGGGACCATCGCCACCGTAGTGGTTCCGGCGGCGATCCGCGGACTGATCTCCGGTATGATGCTCAACCTGGCTCGCGTGGCTGGGGAGACTGCGCCGCTGCTATTCACGGCGTTCGGCAATCAATTCTGGAGTCCGGGATGGAAGCAACCGACGGCCACGCTCCCGGTAATGATTTACAACTACGCAGTTGGCCCCTACCCGGACTGGCATCGCCAGGCTTATGCGGCCGGCTTTGTGCTCCTGTCGCTAGTTCTGCTCATCAACATCACCGCCCGCTCTATCGTCGCGAGCGGCTTTTCCCATAAGACGAGATGATTCCGTGACACCCCAAATGAGCTCCGAAACCGCGAATACAGAAACCCGGCAAACTGCCCCATCGCTGGTGGCCTCATCGAACCCGGCGCTCAAGCTCCGCTCCACCAACTTGAACTTTTACTACGGGTCGTATCAGGCCCTGCACGGAATCAGCCTGGACGTTTACACCAATAAGGTGACGGCTTTTATCGGACCGTCGGGGTGCGGCAAATCCACCTTCCTGCGTACGCTGAACCGGATGAACGAAACCATCAAGGGCACCCGGGCCGAGGGCGAAATTCTATTGGATAACGAGAATATCCTCGGCATGGAGGTAT
>JASHRP010000396.1 GCA_030037375.1 Bryobacteraceae bacterium
ATTCTACGCCAATGCCGCTCGCGCCTGGAGCGTTTACTATCTTTACAACGACGACGATAAGCCCGAAGGATGGGGCGGTAACGATCGCAGCGGTTTTTCCGAAGCGATGCTGCAGGCCATCGATTACAAGACCGGCAACGTTCAATGGAGCCATAAGTGGCCGGGCAACGGCGGCGGAGTTCGTTCGGGTCTGCTGAGCACCGCCGGCAAGTTGCTCTTCGCGGGCGATCCTAATTCGAATTTGGTCGCGCTCGATCCGGCGACTGGCGCTCCGCTATGGCACGCCACGCTGCACACGAGTCTTACCAATGGGCCGATAACCTACGAGCTCGACGGAACTCAGTATTTAGTCGTTGGGGCGGGCGATACGCTCTACGGCTTCGCGATGCGGGTCCGATAGCCCTTTTATTTCTTCGGCTGGGGCGCGCCCTGGGACTCGAGAGTGTACTTCTCCGTGATATCGTGCTCGCCTTCCCAGCACGCGAACTCCATGTTCTGATAGCCGGGCGTCAAGTTGCGAGCGAGCTGGAACGCCACGGTCCACGGCCGCGTGTAGACTTTGGGATCTTCGATCGTCGCTTGATAATCGATTGTGTTTTCGTCTTTGGGCGTGAAGCGCTCTACCACGTGGATTTGATCGCTATGGAAGTTCGCGGCGATGTCGAACCATGTGCGCGCGTTCTGGTTGGTGTCGTCGACAACCAGGACGTCGCCTTCCCAGTGACCCTTGGGATCGCCGGCGAACAGGTGCACGGAGGCAGGCAGCACATGCGGGCGGTTGTCAGTTGGGATGATGCGGTAGTTGTGCATGTACTCCCAGATCATCACCACGTAGCCGGCGGGGCCTTCGGGCTGGAGGATCTGGAACGAGCTCTGCGCCTCCACCATGTGAGGAATTCCTGAAGTGTAACAATGTGCGTCCGATTCCTCGATGGTGTGATTCTCGGAAAGATCGATCTCCTTTTCACGCGCCCAGGGCTGATAGGGGATCTTGCCGTCCGGAGGGTCGGTGATGATGCCTTTTCCGGCGTTCACGCCGATTTGCTTGCGAGCCTTCGTGGCTTCGATGGAGAACAATCCGCCTCCGCGGGCGTTCCAATAACCTTGAATGTCAGGTTTGCCGTTCGCGAGACGGCGAACCGGTGCCACGGGCGAGGTCTGCTTGGCAGCGCCGCGGCCTCGACCGGGTCCGCGTCCGCCGCCCGGAGGACCCCCATTTTGCGGCGCAGGAGGCGCGTCCTGACCCTTCGCGGTATCGGAAATCCAAATCATCCCCGCGGATGCAACCGCGACCAGGGCCACCGTTAAGTACCCGCGAATTCGATCTCTCATTTGGGGCAGCCTCCTAGTTCTTGGCGTCCTTGGTCTCGCGATGCGGATCGGGACGAGTGCCTTCGGTCACGGTCGGCCCTTCCTTCTTGTAGTTGCACTCATTCTCGAGAATCTGCGCCTTGGGGTTCGTGTTTAGCGTTAAGGGCAGCCGTATGGTCCACGGTTTCGAGAAAATCTTGGGGTCCGCGATGGTGGCTTCATAAGTAATGGTGGTGGGGCTGGTCCTGCTGAACCGCTCGACCACATGCAACTGGTCGCTGTGATAATTCCCAGCCTCATCGAACCAGGTTTGATCGTTGAAGTCGATGCTGTCCACCACCAGCGTGTCGCCGTCCCAGCTTCCGCGCGCGTCGCCTTGCCAGAGATCGATATTCTCCAGGTGCTTGCTACCGTCGACCGGGATGTTGCGGACTTCGTGCATGAATTGAGAGAGAATCGCGACAAACTTTGGGGTCTGCGCGATGAAGAACGGATCGGGCATGTACATCAGCCGAGGCGTGCCGGGCATGAAGCACTTGCCGACCGGGTCGGCCTTGGCGCGGTTCTGGAAATTCTCTTTTTGCTTGGCGGTCGCGGTAGGAAGGTAAGGAATTTTTCCGTCGGATGGATCGACGATCACGTTCTTGCCGTTAATTTTCGCGCCGTCCAAATCTTTATCGATCGCCGACGGGCCTTGCCAGATCCCGTTCAGGCCTGGCTTGCCGTCGGAAAGGCGTGGCGGCGAGTAGGAGCCCGATCTAGACTGCGCCGCAAGCGGCAGGCCGGCGGCAAGCATTGCCGTCAGCAAGAACCTTGAGAGCGAGTGCATGGAGCTACTGCTTCGGCGCGCCGTTGTTGTTTCCTTCGGAGGATCCGGCGAAGAGCCGTTTTCCCTCCGCGGTCGTGATGGCACTGGCGTTGATCGTGGGTGAACCGTTCTTTGCAAGGGACCCCGCAATGGTCACCGTGTCGCCCTTGCTCACCGAGGTCTTGTTCCAGCCATTACGGTAGAGGCCGTTGGGAGGTCCGAATTCGCAAGCCCAATCGATCAGCTTTCCGTCGGGGCCGGCGGCTTCGACATGAATCCACGAATGGGGGTTCACCAGCTCGACGCTGAGCACTTTGCCGGTGATGGTGATTCGCTTTTCGGAGTCGTACTCGGCTGCGAAGGAATGATGCGCCATTGCGGGAACGGCAATCGCCACCAAGCCGAGCCCCGCTGCGATGACCGCGAACTTTCCTCTCATTTGACTCCTCCTTGGCGGCTATCGTTTCCTTCGGATTACTTGCTACGCATATCGCAGCAATGCTTT
>JASHRP010000397.1 GCA_030037375.1 Bryobacteraceae bacterium
CTCCGCTCGCCGCGCTGGCTGCGCGCGCTGAACTTCGGTATGCGCTCTCAGCGTCTGCTTTGGGCGAGCACCGGAACCAAAGACCCCAAGGCTTCGGACGTTCTTTACGTCAAGGGCCTTGCCTCGCCGTTCACCGTGAACACCATGCCGGATGCAACCCTAAAGGCGCTCGGCGATCACGGCGAAATCGGCGAGACCCTGCCGCTCGATGGCGGCAATTGCGAAGACGTGCTGGCGCAGTTCGCCAAAGCCGGAATCGATGTCGATGCCTTGGCCGCACAGCTTCAGGAAGAAGGCGCCAAGTCCTTCGTGAAGTCCTGGGACGAGCTGCTGGAAGCGATCGCCTCGAAGAGCGCGGCGCTGGTCGCACACTAAATACATGGCAGCCGCGACGCAACCGGCGCTCACCGAGCGCCCGAGCTGGAGAGCGCTTCATTCCCACTTCGAGCAGGTTCGAAATTTGCACCTGCGGAAGCTGTTCGCGGACGACCCGGCTCGCGGCGAGCGAATGACCGCCGAGGGCGCTGGGATCTTTCTCGATTATTCGAAGAATCGCATCACCGGCGAGACGTTGCATCTGCTTCTGGAGCTCGCTGAGGAAGCCGGATTGCGCACGCATATCGACGCGATGTTCCGCGGCGACAAGATTAATATCACGGAAAAGCGGGCCGTACTTCATACGGCTCTGCGCGCGCCCGCGGGAGCGTCGATTCTGGTCGACGGAGAGAATGTCGTGCCGGAAGTTCATGCCGTGGTCGACAAGATGGCAAGTTTCTCCGAACGCGTGCGTTCGGGTGAATGGAAGGGAAGCACGGGTAAGCGCCTCCGCAACGTCATCAACATTGGCATCGGCGGCTCCGACCTCGGTCCGGTGATGGCGTACGAGGCGCTGAGGCACTACAGCGATCGCGCGATGACCTTCCGTTTCGTATCGAATGTCGACGGCACGGATTTCGCGGAAGCGGTTCAGGACCTCGATGCCGCGGAGACGTTGTTCATCATCTCATCGAAAACCTTCACGACCCTCGAGACGATGACGAATGCCCATTCGGGTCGACAATGGCTGCTGTCGAAGCTGGGCAACGATGAATCGGCAATCGCGAAACACTTCGTCGCAGTGTCGACCAACGCAAAGGAAGTCGGTAAATTCGGCATCGATACCGCGAATATGTTCGGCTTCTGGGATTGGGTCGGCGGCCGTTATTCGATGGACTCCGCGATCGGGCTTTCGACCATGCTTGCCGTGGGCGCGGACGGCTTCCGCGCGATGCTCGACGGCTTTCGGCAAATGGACGAACATTTCCGGACCACTCCGTTCGATCGCAATCTTCCGGTATTGATGGGTCTGCTCGGAGTCTGGCACACGGATTTCTTCGGCGCTCAGACCGTCGCCGTACTGCCATACGAACAATACCTGAAGCGCTTTCCCGCGTACCTTCAGCAGCTCACGATGGAGAGCAACGGTAAGCACGTGACGTTGAGCGGAACCGCCGTCGACTATGCGACCGGTCCAGTCTACTGGGGCGAGCCAGGCACCAACGGCCAGCACTCCTTCTATCAACTGATCCATCAAGGAACGCGCCTCATCCCTTGCGACTTCATTGCCTTCGCGAAAACGCTGAACCCGCTTGGGCGTCATCATGACATGCTCATGGCGAATGTCTTCGCGCAAACCGAAGCGCTCGCGTTCGGGAAAACACTGGAGCAAGTTCGCGCGGAGGGTACTCCGGATTGGCTCGTCCCGCATCGCGTGTTCGAAGGCAATCGGCCGTCGAACACCATCCTTGCCGATGAGCTTACGCCGCAAGCGCTTGGGAAACTGGTCGCGCTCTACGAACATTGCGTCTTCACCCAAGGCGTCATCTGGCAAATCAATTCTTTCGATCAATGGGGCGTGGAACTCGGCAAGGTTCTGGCTCAGCGCATCATTCCGGAGCTCGAAAGCGCGGCGGAGCCCACGCTGGGCCATGACACGTCGACGAACAACCTGATCCGCCGTTACCGGAAGCTGAGAAGCTAAATTTCAAGAGCCGAGCTTCGCGCCTATTTCTTGTTCGGATTGGGAAAAGCCGCGGCGATGCGATCATCCAGCGTGAATTCCATCCCGAGGTTCGGATACTGCTTGAGGATCTTCGCCTTCATAGACGCAGCGTCTTTCGATGCCGCAACGTCGGCGTCCCAATCCGCGATGTACTTCTTCATAAACGCAATGGCCGATAGGTCGTGCTTCGCGCCGGGCCCTTCGTGGCCGGGGATCAGGATCGCCGGTTTTAGCGCCGAAATCTGATCAAGGGTTTTCATCCAATCCTCGCGAGCCTTGTCCTTTGGCACTCCGAAATACGCCCAGTCGAAAACCGTGTCGCCGGCAACTACCGCCTTCAGCGATGGAATATACACGAAGCTATTTCCCGGACCATCCCCTTGCACTCCTCCAGTGATCGGAAACTGTTCTCCTTCCAGCATGAGCACGGGCGTCGAAAGCTCCTCCGGCAGGACTGGGTCAGGGCCGGGAATATTCGAGCCGTAAGTGCCCACCCAGAACTTCTGCCTCGCGGGCCAGCCGGTCTTGGCTGCGTTCACGGTCGCCGGGAGAGCCACGATCCGAGCATTCGGGAATGCCTGATGCAGCACCGCCAGCCCAAACATATGATCCGGATGCGGATGCGTGATGTAGATCGTGGTCAGATTCTTTTTCGACTCAAGAATCTCCGCCGCCAAGCGGTGCGCGTTGCTGAGCGTGAACTGCGGATCGATCACCAGCATGTCCTTCGCGCCCGAAATCATGGCGGAGTTGACGTCATAGCCGGTCTGTCCGCGGCCGGTATAGACCTTCAATTGAAGCTGCGCCCGCGCGCTGCCGGCGGCAATCACTGCGGCTAGGACCCAAACCAGTCTGTTGCTCATAACGCGCCGATCATAACACGCTCGGCCGCGCGAGGAATTGTGCCGCTCCTGATTTCCGTACGCGCGCCGCACTTCACTTCCTTTCGACGGATGCCAGCTTGGCCGCGGCCATCTGACGTACCTGCGGGTCCGGGTCGGACTGCGCGGCTCTGAACTCCGCCGCCGCGCCAGCCTTGTCTCCCTGCCGCGCCAGCACGGTTCCCAGATCGATGTGCGCTTTGCCGAAACCCGGCCGCAGCCGGATTGCTTCTCGGTAATGCGAAACCGCGTCGGGGATCTTCCCCTGCCCTTCCAGCAACCCGCCCAGGAACTCGTGCGCCACCGGCTGATTTGGATCCTCCTGCAACGACTTTTCCAAATGGTTCCGCGCTTCCGCGATTCGATTCATGCTGGCGAGAGTGATTCCGTAGTTGAGTTGATTGAGCGCGCTGTCTCCTGCTCGCTCGAAGTGCCAGGTGGCTTCCTCGAAATCGCCACGTTTCGCCGCCAGGTAGCCGAGATTCGCATGAACGCCCTGGAGCGCGGGCCTGATCTTCAACGCCCCCTCCAATTCCACTTCAGCTTCCCGATCCTGTCCCGCCTCGATCAGCGCAGCGCCCAGACTGGTGCGGCTTTCCGCAAATTCGGGATCGAGAGAGATGGACTTACGGTAGGACTCAATCGCCGATTTCTTGTCTCCGAGGTCGGATTGCAGCAGCCCCAGGTTATACCAATTCTCGGCGTCGTTTGGATCCGCTTTCACGGACTTCATCATCGCCTCCAGCGCCTCCTGCGATTTTCCCGAAGCCCGCAAAGGCTGCGCCAGCCGAGCCCAGATGAATGCCGAACCGGGCCTCTTCTCCAGGGCCACGCGGTACTCCGCCGCCGATTCCTCCGGTCGCCCCGCGCGCTCGAGAGCATCGCCCAACTCCACATAGAACTCCGGATGCCCGGGTTTTCGCTTGGCAATCTCCGCTTGGAGGCGCGGGATTCCGCCTTCCAGATTGCTTATGCCGCGGACTTGCGCGACGGCCGTATAAAGGTCGTCTTTGTCGCCATACGGTGCAACTTCGCCGCGATACTCCAACCCAGGACCGTGCCTCTCGGGAAACTCCGCCAGCAGGTTTGCCGGCGGGCGCCGTTGGATCAGATGATCCGTCATCACAACGTGGACCACATCCTCCGCGCGCCGCTTCGGCATGTGGCAGCCCACGCAATTGCCTTCCGATGCATGCCCCTGCACGGCGATTGTTCCCGCGGCATGGCACCCGGCGCAAGCCTTGTTGTATCCGTCGAGGCCCTCCTGACCGTGCCGTATGTCGTGCGGATCGTGACAGGTGGTGCAGCCAAGTTTCCCCTGGCTTTCGAGGAAACACTTCGACTGGCGCAGCCGGTAAACCGCATTTACGATCTCGAACTTCCCTTCCCTACCCGATCCTGGCGCGTGATCGAAGAAGAGCTCAAATTCGCTCAACGGCTCCGCGGGACGGTAGGAAAACGGGCCGCGGTCGAAGCGGCGGATGGCATTCGGCAGCGGCGCGCTGGTGGTTTCGAGATGGCATTGCATGCACACTTCCATCGCGCGCTCTGCTCCGAGCCGCGACGGATTTACAATCGCGCTCCGGATGTCGGAAAGCTTCGCATCGGGCTGAACAACGGCTTTAATGTGGTTGCCGCCCGGCCCGTGACATCGCTGACAGTCGATCCCCCGCGGCAGGTCCCCCGCAAACACAGGCTCCGCTCCCTCTTCGTCATCGACGGTCGGAATCGCGGGCCCGGCTGGAGAAGAAGGATAACCGTTGTGGCAGAACATACAGTCGTAGCCGACTTTCCGCACCGGCGGCTCGCTCATATCGAAACCGGGATTCAGTGCCCATGTGCCGCCCTTTTCGGCGTACCAGGCCAGA
>JASHRP010000398.1 GCA_030037375.1 Bryobacteraceae bacterium
GAACGCTTCCCATCGTGCGCAATGCGACGTCTTCCCAGGTTGGATCTGTAGTGCCGTCGATCTGCACAACCTGATCGCCTTCATGAATTCCGGCCTGCGCGGCGGGACCGTTCGGCGCGACGTAGCCGACCAGCGGCGAGTGCGGCTCAGGAACTCTTGGAAATTCGACCATGAAAAGGCCAGCCAGTAAAACCACGGCCAGGACCAGATTGATCGCCGGTCCAGCGAATAGAATGATCACGCGCTGCCAGCGAGGCTTAGCTAGAAGCGAGCGCGGATCGGCTGCGGCTTCGTCGCCGGCCTGCTCCCCGGCCATCCGAACGTAGCCGCCGAAAAGGATGGCGGAGAAGCGGAAGTCGGTCTCGCCACGGCGGAAGCCAAACAAGCGCGGTCCGAAGCCGAAACTGAATGTTTCAACTTTGACATCGAAGAAACGCGCGGCCCAATAGTGGCCCAGTTCGTGGATCAGGATCATCACGCCGATCAGAACCAGATACCACCAGATGCTTTGTAAGACTGCCATGATTTCGCTCTATATGATTCCCTGCTCTATTTTACGCACGAACCGCCGGTTCGATGCTGGCTCCGGCTGCCTTGGTTCCCGTCCAGCGGGACGCAATGTGCTCGCGCGCCATCTGTCTGGCGCTTCGATCGACCTCCAACAATTCGCCAACCGACGAAGGATCCCTATGCGGAAAGCGGTCGAGGGTCGCCGCAACCGTCGCGGCGATGGCCGGAAACGGAATCTCGCCGTTCAAAAAAGCTTCCACCGCGATTTCGTCCGCCGCGTTCAACACGGCAGTAGCCGATCCGCCGGTTTCCTGCGCCTGATAGGAGAGTTTGAGCAGCGGGAACTTGGCGAAGTCGGGCGGCTCAAACGTCCAGCGGGCGGATTGTTTCCAGTCAAGGCGCGGAACGGGAGCGTCAGCACGTTCCGGATAAGTTAATGCATATTGGATCGGCATGCGCATGTCGGTCGCGGAGACCTGGGCGATGACGCTGCCGTCATTAAACTCGACCATGGCGTGAACCCGCGATTGGGGGTGGACCACGACTTCCACGTCTTTCGGCTGCAAATCGAACAGCCAGCACGCCTCGATTACTTCAAAGCCTTTGTTCATCAATGTGGCGGAGTCAATCGTGATGCGGGGTCCCATCTTCCACGTTGGATGATCCAGCGCCTGTTCAGGAGTCACATGGATCAGATCGGCGGCGGGAGTCTCGCGGAACGGACCGCCGGAAGCGGTCAGGATGAGTTTCGAGACCTCGCTGCGGAGACCGCTGCGGAAGCATTGATGGGCCCCGTTGTGCTCGCTATCGACCGGGATGAGTTCGGCTCGCGAATTCCGCATCGCGCCGGTGACCAGTTTGCCGCCGGCGACGAGAACCTCCTTGTTCGCCAAACCCACTCGCTTACCCAAACGTACGGCTTCGTAGGTAGCTTCGAGTCCCTCGACTCCGACGATCGCGGACATGACGAAACCGGCTTCGGGCGCGGTCGCGGCGGCGATTCGGGCCGGGCCGCCGGCATCCAGATGCTTCGGCTCTGGAGTGCCGTTCGCTTTCAGAAGCCTACGTAGCTTTTCGAGAGCTGGCCGGTCGGCCACGACGGCGACTTCGGGGCGGAATTGGGCGATCTGGCTGGCGAGAAGCTCGACGTTTCTTCCAGCGACTAATGCATAGATTCCAAAGCGATTGGGCCACCGCTCAACCACATCCAGCGTGCTTTTTCCGATCGATCCGGTGGAGCCGAGCAGGGTGAGAAGCGTCACTACTGAAAATTGTAACATCCCAAGTACTTTTTCGAGCAGTGAAACAAACCTGAGGGGCGCCGGGGAGGATTGCTTCAGGGGTCTTTTGTTGAGGTTAGTCTCGCTTTGGTGGGAGTTTCCTCCCCGGCTTGATTCCAATATTAGAATATCCCGGGCGGGAATGCAACTGTTTTTTGTAGGGGGTTATTCGAGCGTGAGGCTGTATGCAGTTACCCGCTTGTAATCATAGACATGGTCGCGAGAGCCGCACTTCTCTAAGGGCAGCTCAGCGATCTCCCTTACTCCCCGCGTACTTCTGTCGACGCCCATTCTTCCAAAATACGGATTGCCGAACAAAAATCATCGTCACCCCAGCCTTTGGCGATAGCGGCGCGAAGCATTTGCTGGGTGAGAGCGGTGGCGGGAAGGGGCACATCGAGTTCTTCGCCGGAGTCGAGCGCAAGGCTGATGTCCTTGTGCAGCCATTTCGTGGAAAAGTTGGTTTCGAAGTTCCGCGCGAGGACGAAGGGAGCCTTGAAAGAGATAAGGCCGCTTTTGGCGGCGCTGTTATCGAGGATTTCGAGCATCAGCTTGGGCGGGATGCCGCCTTTCGCGGCGAGCACCATGCCTTCGGCGAACCCTTGAAAGAGATTCGCGAGAACCAGGTTCTGGGTGAGCTTGGCCTGAAGGCCCATGCCTGGGCCGCCGCAGTAGTAAAAGAGCTTGCCCATGATTTCGAAATAGGGGCGAGCGCGCTCGAAGGCGGCTTTGTCGCCGCCGATCATGAACGTCAAAGCGGCCTTCTCCGCGCCCGGCTTCGAGCCGGTGCAGGGAGCGTCGAGGAAATGGCCGCCTTTAAGCGCGATCACTTCGGCGATCTCCCGGCTGACGGCGGGCGAGATAGTGCTGCAATCGGCGACGATCGCGTCCTTGCGAAGGCCGTCAGCGAGTCCATTTTTTCCGGCCGCGACCTCGCGCGACATCGCGCTATCGCCGACGCAATAGAAGATGTAGTCGGCTTGCTCCGCGACTTCCTTGGGAGAGGAGCAGACCTTGCAAGGGCCCTCCTTCGCAAGTTCGTGAGCTTTCGCGATCGTGTTCGACCATGCTGCTACGTCGTTGCCGGAGCGTACGAGGTGCCGAGCCATGGGATAACCCATGATTCCCAGTCCGAGAAAACCGAGCTTAGCCAAGGAGCCTCCTGTTTGCGGAAGCTACGATTTTAACGTTTTGGACGGGCGGCGCAGGTTGGGCCGCTCTAGCTAACTCGAGGCGACGGGTGTTTTGCCGGCGAGCAGGCGGAGGATCAAAAGGTCGGAGGGTTGAAAGGAAGTCGCGGGGATATTGGAAAGGTCCTCATCGCGATCAACCACATGACTCCGAATCATCAGCCGCAGTTGCTCGACGGAAACGCCGAGTTCTTCCGCGGCTTCGGACTCAGAGTAATGGGACTTCCCGGTCTTAGTAGGTTGCATGCTTCAATTTGGATTGTAGACCGAGGCATAGGACCTCCCCAATTGGGGAGAGCGCTTATTTGCACCGAGGGATTGCCTGACGTACTTACGTACTACTGAAGATGACGCGGCGAGCGCGATTCGGTGCGGTTTAAGATGAGGTATGCGTAACCTGTCCTTCACTTCGGTCACGATGGCGCGGACACGCCGCGCCATATCGCTTTTATTGGCGGCTGGTTTCGGGGCGTGCGTGGCGGCGGCGCAACAGGCTCCTGGATTCGATCTCAATTCGCTCGACCGGTCGGTCGATCCGTGCGTCGACTTCTACAAATTTTCGTGCGGCGGCTGGATGAAAGCGAATCCGCTTCCGGGCGATCAGGCCAGGTATGGCACGTTCGATCAGCTTCAGGATCATAATCGCGAAGTGCTGCGGAAGATGCTGGAAGCGGCGGAAGTGGACAAGCCGAATCGCGGGCCGCTGAATCAGAAGATGGGGGATTATTACTACGCCTGCATGGACCAGAAGGCGATCGACGCTCGCGGAACGGCGGCGTTGAAGCCCGATCTGGACCGCATCGCCGCGCTGAAGAGCAAGAAGGATTTGGCGGATTTGGTGGCGTTCCTGTTGCGCAGCGGGACGCCCGAATTTTTCAATTTCTCCTCGGAGCAGGACGCGAAGGATTCGACGCAGGAGATCGCCGGCCTCGATCAAGGAGGATTGGGCCTTCCCGACCGCGACTACTACTTCAAGGATGACCAGAAATCCAAAGACGAACGGGCAGCATACGTCGCGCACGTGACCAAGATGTTCGAGCTGCTGGGATCGAGCCCGGCCGACGCGGCCAAGAAGGCGCAGACGGTGATGGAAATCGAAACGGCGCTGGCGGACGGGTCCTTCGATCTGGTGACGCGGCGCGATCCGGAGAAGGTGTACCACAAGATGACGGTGAAGGAGCTGGAGATGCTGGGGCCGGATTTCGATTGGCCGAAATTCTTTCGAGCCTCCGGCGCGCCGCCGATCCAGAGCCTGGACGTTTCCGTTCCGCCGTTCATAAAGACGCTGGACGGCGTGATCATGAAGTACAGCCTGGACGATTTGAAGACCTACATGACCTGGCACCTGCTGAATTCGAACACCGAATTCCTGCCGGAGGCGTTCCAGCAAGAGCACTTCAATTTCTATGGCAAGACTTTGCGCGGCACCAAGGAGATGCGTCCGCGCTGGAAGCGCTGCGTGGATTTGACGGACTCGCAGTTGCCTGACGCGCTCGGGAAAGCGTTTGTCGAGCAGACGCTGGGGCCGGAGGGTAAGGAGCGGACGCATCAAATGGTAGGCGAAATCGAAAAGGCGATGGAGCAGGACATCCAGGGGCTAGAGTGGATGTCGCCCAAGACGAAGCAGGAAGCCGAGGTGAAGCTGCAAGCCGTGGCCAACAAGATCGGCGACAAGGCGCATTGGCTGGACTACTCCACGGTGAAGATCACTCGCGAGGACGCGCTGGGAGATAGCGAACGCGCGAGCGCTTATGAGGTCCAACGGCAGTTGAACAAGATCGGCAAGCCGGTGGATAAGACCGATTGGGAGATGAGCCAGCCGACGGTCAACGCGTACTACGATCCGCAGGAGAACGATATCAATTTTCCGGCGGGCATCCTGCAGCCTCCGTTCTACGACAACAAAATGGACAACGCGGTGAACTACGGCGCGATCGGAGCGGTGATCGGGCATGAGCTCACGCATGCTTTCGACGATCAAGGACGCCAGTACGACGCTAAGGGAAATTTGCGCGACTGGTGGACGGAGATGGACGCGAAAGCGTTCGAGGGTCTCACGGATTGCCTGGTGAAGGAGTACGGCAACTTTACGGCGACCGGCGACGTGAAGGTGAATGGGAAGCTGACGCTCGGCGAGAATACCGCCGATAACGGAGGCTTGCGAATTTCTTACATGGCGCTGAAGGATATGGAAGCTGGAAAGACTCCGCCTCCGTCGGGCGGTTTCACGGACGATCAGCGATTCTTTTTGGGCTGGGCGCAGGTGTGGTGCCAGAACCAGACGCCGGAGAGCTTGCGGCAACAGGCCCTGACGAACCCGCATTCACCATCGCCGGACCGGGTGAATGGCGCGGTGGAGAATATGCCGGAGTTTCGGAGAGCGTTCGGTTGCAAGGAAGGGCAACCGATGGCTCCGGCAAAGTCGTGCCGGGTGTGGTAAGCGGTCCTGAGCTTCGAGTCACGCGAAGAGGTCTTCGAGCGGCAGCTTGAAGCCGGGGAGCAAAGCGGATTCGAGGACGGCGTCTCGGGCGAGCGCGTGATCCGGAATCGTGGGACCAGTCCAGATTTCAACTTCTCGAGCTTCGGGGTCGACGAGCCAGACCTCTTTGACGCCCGCTTCGAAATACTGCCTTAGCTTCCGATGGATCGTGCGAACGGTGTCGATTTCGCAGAGCACTTCCATGACGGCGCCGGGGGTGATTGGAATTACTGTTGCGCCGCGCAGTTCATCGGAGTGGTCGCCAAGGATGATAGAGAGATCCGGGGACCGGCAGATCGAGGGCGCCAACGCGTAGACGTTTTCGGATATCAGGGCCTCGCCGATTCCCGATTCTTCGACGAAGCCGACCACCGCGAGCAGTAGATTCTTCACAACCCGATTGTGGTTGTAAGGAGGCCGGCCGGTGACAATCAGCTCTCCGTCGTCGAGTTCGTAGCGTTTATCTTCCTCGAACGGGTACCGGGCGAATTCTTCCGCTGTCACTCGCGTTTGCCGTTGCCGACCATTTTTCGGACTCGCTCCAGCTCTTTGCGGAGTTTTCGGCCGCGCGCGTCTACGATTAGCACGTAGCACAGAATCACGACCAGGAAAGCCGCGAAGGCGCCGGTCACGTATTTGAGTTCAAGAAAATCCAATCGGTCTCCCTTCCGTTTAGAAGGAGTTCGCCTCGCGGCGCAGTGAATCGATCTCGCGGGACGTGTCGCCCTGCTTCATGCGAATCATCGCGAGCAGCACGCCCAGGCACAGCATCCCGATCCAACTGATCAGCAGAGGGTACTCCATTCCCGGACCCATGCCGCCGCCGCCTCGAAATTCGAGCACGGCGGAGGGGT
>JASHRP010000399.1 GCA_030037375.1 Bryobacteraceae bacterium
ACCTTAGTCCTTCACGCCATCAATTACGTCCGGCTGAATGTCACGCAAGAGGTCAGCGACATCATTGCCTTTTTCGCTGAGCCGTGTCCTTTGCCCGATGCGTACGAAGCGCTCGAAAGGTTCTTGCCCTACGATCGCGACACTTTGACTCGCTGCATAGAATCTTTGCTTAAGCGCGGCATTCTGACGGAACGGAACCCGGAGCAGGAAATCGCTGCGTTCACCAAAGAACTGGGCGCAACTTACGGGCGCGATCCAATCGCGCTGCTGGAGCGCTATCGCCGGGAGATGAAGGAAGGCTCTGAACCTTACTGGGCCGCCGGTGCGGCGCAGGGCTTGACTGAAATCGGGACTGCGGCCAAGCGCATCGATGTCATTCTATTCGGCGATTGCGACATCCAAATGGAATCCGACTTCCTCCGGCGCGAAGCGGCCAGACGCGGTCTCAATCTTGTCTTATCGGCGACATCTCCCGACGATCTTAGCTTCGCCAGCGAACACCAGCACGATGCGGTCATGATCGGAGCCTTGCGCGCGCGCCACGAGATTGTCGGCGAGGTGCCTGCCGGATCCCATCCACAAAAACCCTACATCGACCAGGTCAGGCGGATTCTTCAAGACCTGCGCGAGCGAACCTCGGCGCCGATCCTGATCGATAATCTGCCGGAGCCGACGGTGCAGCCGCTGGGCCTGGCTGAGCGTGGTCTTCGCGGTCACCGCATGCGCTTCCGGCTCACCAACGTTGCGCTCGCGGAGGCCGTCGCCGGTTTCCCCGATGTGCACTTGATCGATGTTGCCGCCGCTCTTGGGGCCATTGGATCGGAGCACTTGTTGGACGACGGGCATACGGATTTCACCCATTTCGGCTCGCCTGGCTGGCTATTGCAGCGTCCGGAAAGCGAAATGACGGCTGTTCATCACGCCTTCCCAGCAATGACGCCGCTGGTTCAGTGGGTCAACGGCGATCCCTATATTCGCGAAAACGCCATGGCGCGAATTCACATTGACGCAATGGTGGCGGCGCTCGGGATCGGCCGCAAGAAATGCGTCATCGTCGATCTTGACGGGATCCTTTGGCCAGGCGTGCTGGCCGAAACCGGCAGCCCGTTTGCCTGGGATCCCTCCACCAGCGGACCTTTTTCGTTCGTCGGAACCTACTTCGGCATTCACGAAGCCCTGCAATGCCTGAAGCGCCGTGGAATTGTTCTCGCCTGCGTTAGCAAGAACGACGAAGCGACCGTTCGGGAGCTTTGGAAGTACGGCGATCATTATCCTAGCGAACGGCTGCTCACCTTGGACGACTTTGTGACTTGGCGCATCGACTGGAGCGACAAGGCGGAAAATATTCGCTCCATCGCGAGCGAGCTTGGGTTTGCGCTCGATACGTTCCTCTTTATCGACGATCATCCCGCGGAGCGCGACCGCGTGCGCCAGTGTCTGCCGGAGGTGGACGTGTGGGGGGAGAATCTGTTCGGTTTGAGACGGGCGCTTCTCCTCGATCCGCGTTTGCAATTGCCGCGGATCACCCCGGAATCGGCCATGCGTACGGATCTCGAGAAAGCCAGGCTGAGCCGGCAAAGGGTTCGGTCCGAGGCCCTTCGGTCCGAATCAGACGACGAATCTTACATTCGCTCCCTGGAAGTGAAGTGCCGCATGCAGCGCCTGACAACCGATGAACATCTCGGCCGGATCGAGGAACTGTTCCAGCGCACGACGCAATTCAATACGACGGGCCGTAAGTTCACGATTAGCGAATTGCGAGCGTTCCTCTCAAGCTCTTCATCCGGCATCTTCTCGCTGCATGTCTCCGACCGGTTCGGCGATTACGGCCTGGTGGGTGCGGTGGTCTGCGACGCGCACGGCGAAATTCTCGGCTTTGTCCTGAGCTGCCGCGTGCTCGGCCTGGGAGTCGAACACGAATTCCTCAGGTACGTGATCGATTCCGTCAAAACCAGATCGAGCGCTATCAAGGCGCGAATCGTGGCAACCTCTCGCAATATTCGCGTCCGCAATATTTATCGCGACAACGGTTTCCACGAGCAAGAGCCGGGCTTGTGGCGCATCGAGTCCGAAACGGCTGCGGAATCCGCTGCCGATTCTCCAGTCCACGTCCTACAGTCTTGAACAAGCGGCGTTGATGCTCGATGGCGTCCCCGTAAGTGCAAATCTCAGGAATGGCGGGCACGAGCGCACTCGTCGTCTTACGGATTGACGCAGCGGAAGTTTGCTGCGTCGTCGACGCTGCCTTGTCCCGAATAACGGGCTTCCTGCGGGTAGGGACACACCGGCCGCGATCGCACGACTTGGCCATTGACGGCGCGAGTGGCGCGAAGCACATTCGGCGCCGTGCCCTTTTCCACCCAGTTGATCATCGCCGTCACTGAATCGAAGCGGTCGGTGCCGATCCCGCCGCCGCAATGCCCCATGCCGGGAACCATAAACATCCGAAAGAACTCGCCTGTGCCCGGTCCGTTCTTTGCGACTGCTTGTTCGTAGTAGTTCACTCCCATCATGGGTTGAAGAATCGGATCGGCCCAGCCATAGGTCATCATCAGTTTGCCGCCGGACTTGTGGAATTTGGACAGGTCGGGGTTCTTCGCGTCGGCTTTCGCGCCCCAGGCGTCCAAGAGATGCGTATCACGGTCGTAATCGAAGGTCTTGTAATCGTAGTCGGGCTTCGGAGGCGTGAGGACCAGATAGCGCATCGTGCCTTCGGCAAGATTGAAGTCGGCCGGCTTGGCGTCGGGCCGCGCCGCGACGATTACATTCATCCAACCGCTGGCGGCGGTTCCGCCCGGTCCGGGGACCAACCCCTCGCTGCCCAACATGTAGCCGGGGAAAAATGGCTTGCCGTTGCTGATGGGTCCGCTGTAAATTTTATTGACCGCCTCGGCCTGAGCGGCGGTGAGGCAATCCCCGGAACCGGCACCGGCCTCGCATGAGGGCACGTCTTTCCGCGCATCGAAGCTGCACTTACGCGGGTCACCGATCAGGCCGTCTTTCACTCCGTCGGTCGCATCGCACTTCTCCATCACCTTGCCGGCAAGGAGAGCTAGTTTTGCGGGAGTGATGGACGCGTCGCTCAGCGCGTTTTGATTCCACATCGCGCCGATGGTGAAGCCGGTCTGATCCACCCACGGTGAATTCGCCACGATGCCGTCAAAGTCCTCAGGGTAACGCTGGGCCTCGATCAGCCCCTGCCGGCCTCCATTCGAGCACGAATTCCAATACGCCTTCGAAACCGCCTTTCCGTAGTAGTCCTTCGTGATTGACTTCGCCGTGGTGGCCGTCACATGCACGGCGCGGTAGGCGTAGTCGATCGCCTTCTCAGGGTTGCTCATGATAAAGGAGCCGCTCGGCTCTTTGCGCGCGTCGTGGCCGGTGTTGGTTTGCGCGAACGCGAACCCGAGCGCTAGCGCCCCGTTCCGCTGCGACACCCGGCCCGGATCTTCGAGCGATTCGCCGGCTAAGCCGCCGTTACCGATCATGTAGAAGCGGCCGTTCCATTTGTCCGGCAGGCTGACTTCGAAGGCAACTTCGGGCGTAATCACGCCAGTGACCTTGCAATACGCGGGCGCTTGTGCGGTCGCAGCCACGACGGCGGCGTGAACCTCGACGATATCTTTGTCCTTGAAATGCTCCATGGCGTCGCACGCTTTTTTCGGCGCAGAATCCGATTTCGCGTATTCGACCGGCGAGGTCTTCGCGTCGGCGAAAACCTGCGCGCGGGCGGGAATGCTTCCGGCGGCCAGCATGATCCCCGAAAACACCAAGTAGCGGCACGCAAACTGAGCTTGCATCATGGACATCCTCCCTTGATCGGCTCGATTCCGTAAAACGGACATATCTTAACATGCAGGCATTTTGCGACACCGGGTGTCGCCAAGTACATTACAATACTTTCCGAGAAGATCTAATCCAAGGAAGGTAAAATGCGAAACCCGAAGTTGTTGACCGCGGTCCTTACGGCCTTGGCAGGCTCTTTGGCAGCTCAGCTCGCGCAGCCGCCTGCTGGCGTTTCTCAAGGCGTGCTGACGGACCTGGCGAACCGGTGTCCGGCAAATCCAGCGCTCGGAAATCTTGAAGATTCACCTTCCTGGTCCGGCTGGGGTGGAGCGACAAACGCTCGCTATCAGCCGGCCGCCGCCGCCGGCATCGGCGCGACGGATGTACCGAAGCTCAAGCTGAAGTGGGCCTTCGGACTTCCCGGCGGAATGAGCATGTACTCGCAGCCGGCGGTCGCATTCGGCCGGGTGTTCGTGGGGAATGACAACGGCGTTGTCTATTCGCTCGATTCGAAAAGCGGCTGCGCTTATTGGGCATACCAGGCCGATATGTTCGGCCGGTTCGCTCCGATCGCCGCGCCGATCGCAGGTTACGGTTCGACGAGATATGCGATTTTCTTCGTCACTCGCTCAACCACTGCCTACGCACTGGATGCGCATGACGGCAAGCTACTCTGGAAAACACAAATCAGAACCGGCCTCAACAACCTGAGCGCAACGGCCGCTTTTCATAACGGACGCCTGTATGTGCCGATGTCCGGGACCGAAACTTTGGTCGGAGGAGATCTGAACTACGAGTGCTGTAAATCCCGGGGAGCCGTGGCCGCGGTGGACGCCAACACAGGGAAGGTTCTGTGGGTCACCCAGAGCATTCAAGAACCATTGCGTGAACTCGGCGAGAACGCCAATGGCAAACAGCGGTGGGGCCCTGCGGGCGCATCCGTTTGGAACACACCCACCGTCGACGCTAAACGGGGATTAATCTACGTCGGCACAGGCAATAATTTCGGACGCGTTGCTGCCGATACCAGCGATTCCATCCTGGCCCTTCGCATGGAGGACGGGAAAATGATGTGGCATCACCAGGAGTTCCAGGGCGATACCTTTATGGCCCGATGCCAGGCGACGAACCGCGCCGACTCGAATTGTCCCGAAACGCTGGGTCCGGATTATGATTTCGGCGGATCCTCGGCCATACTCCAATCGGTCGACGGGAAAGACATCCTGTTGGCTGCCGGGAAGGGCGGAGTGGCGATCGCGCTCGACCCGGATCAGGAAGGAAAACTCCTTTGGCGGACACAACTGTGGGAAGATCGAAAACCTTCGGCTTCGGGTTTAGTTGTTTGGGGCGGCGCGGCTGATGGACGCCGGGTCTATTATCCCTTGCAGCAACCGGGCGGCGGGCTAAAGGCTCTTGATATCCAGACGGGCAAAGTGGAGTGGAATGCCGCGATTAGAGCCGACCAGCGAGGTCAGGCTGGTCCCGCGAGCGCCATTCCAGGGATTGTCTTCACTGGCGGATGGGACGGGATCCTACGAGCCGTTGACGCGGCCGGAAGCGTGGTTTGGTCGTTCAACGCGGTGCGTGAGTTCGAGACGGTCAACGGCGTGCCTGCCAAAGGAGGGTCTTTTGGCTGTGCAGGCCCGGTCATCGTAGGTGGAATGGTCTTCGCGACGTCGGGTTATCCCGGAACGCTTCGTGGCACACCCGGCAACGTATTACTCGCTTTTGAAGCGCAGTGATCGGTCTTTAGAGATCTTTTAGACACAATTCAGGACATTCTTAGGCTCGCGGGCGTACCGTGAAATCGGATAGCTCCACGTCGGGCGCCGCGAAGGGATCCATGTTTCCGATCCTAAAGAGGATTAGCGCAAAATTTGCGCTGGAAGGATGGATTTTATGAAGTCGCGATTTATCGGCATAGCCACCTTTGTTCTGGCTGGCAGCCTGGGCTGTTTCGGCGGTCAACCCGCCAAGGTCGGCATCACAAGCAAAGCCGTGGAGCCGGCGGCGGCAGACCGTAAACCGGCCGTGCAGTTTGGAAAGGGCTCGGGGATGACCCGCAACGAGGTGGTTCTCCGCGGGAATGCTTACCGCGCACAGACGCCGCAAGAAAACTCCGCACTAAAGGACCCGCCGGCTCCCCGTCATTTCGACTCCTCCGCCTTCCGGAAGTAGGGAAATTGACCCGGGAAGGTCGGTCTATCGGTTCGCGCGATCCAGCCGCAGCATTGCTTGCGCGATGCCTTCGACCGCGCGCTCTTCGCTGCCGCGGCTGGCTTGCCCCCGCGGCAGCGACGCGAGATCGAGATGAACCAGTTCGTGGACCAGGGTCAGTTCCATGTCGTCGAGCATCGCCTGCCGGGGCAGATTGTACTCGGATGCGTCCAGAACCCAAATCTCGGCCGTTTTTTTATTTCGGTCCCAGCGGATACCCCCCATCGTTTTCCGAGGAAGATCAACCCGATGGACAAACGACGCCGAAATCCGCCAATCGTCGAGCCCTAGGCGTTCTTGCCAAACCGCTAACTTTTCGCAAATGAACTTTTGCGCGACTTGAGCGGGATCATCCGTGGCCGCCGTTTCTGTCTGCCCCCAAGCAGACATAAGAAAACCCGTGGCGATCAGGCAAGCGATTTTTGGGTAGCTGCCCATGGCTGGAGTATACCGGCCGCTAACTCACGGCAGCAATCGAAAGGCTTGATGATGCATATAAAAGAATTTTTACATGCATCGGGGGGGGGCAACCATTTGAAACGAAAGAACGTGTTTCGCGTTGCCCAGGTTATGACGTCGCTGAGCGACGGTCACTGAGGCGTAAGCGCGAACGTCCAGACAGAGCCTCCGGCCGGGACCTTGCTTGCCGCGTAGCGGCTAGCAACGATGCCGCCAACTCCCGATAGCACGCTCACGTACTGTCGGCCCTTATGCGTGTAGGTGATCGCTGTCGCATTAACGCTGGAACTGGTTTTGAACTGCCACAGTGTCTGTCCCGTGGCTTCGTCTAGCGCGATGAACTCGCCCGTTAATCTGCCGGTGAACAAGAGACCGCCGGCTGTCGCAAGCATGCCCGCCGAACCGGGCAGATCCGTCAGCGGGACCTCCCATTTCTTCTCACCCGTGAGGGGGTTAATCGCGACAAAATGCCCGACGATGTCTCCCGGCTTTGTCTCCGGCACCCTCGAAATCACGCCGGTCGAATCCTTCCCGTTCTCCGCGGGCTTCAGCGGCGCCTGCTTCTGGATGCGCGGAATGCTCCAGCTACTCGCATAGATCAAGCCGGTGTTAGGATCGAATGCGATCGGCGTCGCATTGGTGCCTCGAGAAGGGTAGACTTCGACCTCTTCCCCGGATGCGAAGCGCTTATAAACGTCCGTCAACACCGGCCGGCCGGTGGCGACATCGATCTCTGTCGCCCAATTCACTTTGGTGTACGGGTGAGCGGCGATCAGTTTGCAGTTGGTGCGGTCCAGCACATAGAGAAACCCGTTCTTGTTCGTCTGGATCATCACCTTGCGAAGCTGGCCATTGATGCGAATATCGGCGAGCACTTGCTCATCCGTCGCGTCGACGTCGAACACGTCGTTGGGCGTGTATTGGTAATAGCACGCGACTTCGCCGGTCTTCGGATGGATCGCAAGCACGCTGTTCGTAAACAGGCTATCTAAGCCTTCGCGAGTTCGCGGATCGTAAGGCTCAGCGTTGCCGGTGCCCCAATACACCAGATCGAGTTGCGAATCGTATGAACCTGAGCGCCACGTCGGGCCTCCGCCCTGCGTCCAGGCGTTCGAATTCTTCGGCCACGTTTCGGAACCGGGTTCGCCGGGCGCGGGAATGGTGTACCTGCGCCACAGTTTCTTGCCGGTGTCGGGATCCCAGCCGTCGAGGAAGCCACGCGTCGTCGACTCGCCGCCGGATTCGCCGGAGATCAGCACGCCACCGGCGATGATCGGAGCGGCAGTCGAATAAAAGCCATCGTGCAGATCCGCGAATTTCTGGTTCCAGATCTGCTTTCCGGTCTTCATGTCGAGGGCGAGCACATGATTGTCGATGGTCACGCGAAACAGCTTGCCGTTGTACAGCACCGGCGCGCCCCGATTGAAAGCGGAACGAGTTACCCCGGGTTCGGGATCCACCTGCGTCCGCCAGATCTGCCGGCCGGTTTCAACGTCGATGGCGAAGGTCCATTTGCCGTTGATCGCATACATGACACCGTCGTAAATCGCAGGCGCGGCAAGTTCGCCTTGATCGTTCATCAGGCTGGTGCTCCAGACGGGCGCCAGCCGCTTCACGTTGGTCTTGTTGATCTGTTTCAGTGGGCTGTAACTCTGTCGGCTATAGCCCATGCTGTGAGTGAGCACGTTGTCGGTGTTTTTCCCGTTGCCATCTTGAATAAGTTCATCCATCGTCTGGGTGAATCCAGCCGCTGCCCCCAGCGCGATCAGGGCCACCCACAGCCAAGTTCTTTTCATAATTGTGTTCCCCGCCCTATTTCGAAGCATGCGCCAAGTCATTCCGAATGACCTTGCCGCCTTTCATGACGAACTTCACTCGCTGAAGCTCGGTGATGTCGGCGAGCGGATCTCCCGACACCGCGATCACATCCGCGTACCTCCCTTTCTCAATCGATCCCACCCGATCCTGCCATCCAAAAACCTCGGCATTGATCACCGTTGCGGCTTGAATAGCGCGGACCGGTGTAAGCCCCCCGCGCTTTACCAGCGCTTCGAAATCGAGTGCCTGGGTTCCGTGCGCATAGGTCGCGCCATCGGCGCCGCTGCCCATCATGATCTTCAAACCCTTCGTGGCCGCCGCCATCGACACCGCCTTCTCGAAGATCGGAATCATGCGATACTTGCCGCCGGTGTTTTTGGCGTCGTTGTCGTCCATGTACGGCTCGATGTAGCGAACCAGTGTCGGATCGTAGAACAGGCCCTTCTTGACCATCATGTTGGCCTGCGCCTGATCAAGCCCGAACGCATGTTCAATGGTGTCGCAGCCGGCGATGATCGCGTTCTTTTGGCCTTCTCCTCCATAAACGTGACAGGCGGTCTTCTTGCCCAGGCGATGCGCCTCATCGATCAGCGCCTGCAGCACGGGCATCGGATAGGTCAATACATATTGGGCCTCGCCGGAGGCTGTGAAGCTGTACGCTCCGGTCGGAAACAGCTTGATCCAATCGACGCCGTGCTCGACGTGGTCCCGCACCGCCGCTCGCGC
>JASHRP010000400.1 GCA_030037375.1 Bryobacteraceae bacterium
AGTGTGGGCGTACTGAATCGCCGGGTCGTCGATTGAAAGGATAGTCAGATCGGGCGATTTGTCGGCGAGGAGGAAGGTCGTGGCGGGGACGGCAACGGCGGCCGCGAGTACGGCGGCTCTTGCGGACGCGGCAAGCATACTTTACTCATAGCACGCCACTGGCCCAAGAATCCCTCCAGTTTTTGGGGTATCTTGCAGTTTCCTTAGGTGATTTCGCTCCGTCCTGGGGGAAATGGCGCTACTGGCGCCAATACGCGGGCAGGTTCGCCTTGGTTTCCCGAACGATCTGAATCGCCGCCATTCGATCCTGCGGCGCGAACCGCTCCAGCTTGATCGCGGCATCCTTGCCGGAAAGAGCGTCATAGATGCGCTGATAGATGCGATCCCGCAGTTTGTCCGGAAGGTTATCGAACGCATCGGAGTAGAGCATGTAGGATACCGGGTAGCGGAATAGATGCGTTTTCAAATTGAAGTCGCGCAAGGAACGGCCCTGCTTGTCGCGCGGCCCGCGAGCCGGGAAGGTTTTGCTGAAAGTCGAAACTCCGCTGACCGGAGATTTGAGCGCGGCTTCGTCATCAAAGACCATGTACTTCACCAACTGCCCGACCTCCGAATTCATTTGCGCATCGTCCCATTTGTTCTCGCGCAATGCGATGCGCGCATCCCACCCCACGCGAATCAGCAGGTTGGTCATGCGCACCTGGTGCTCGAGCGTCATCAGCGCCACCAAGTCGCTGGTGGGCGCAAGATAATGCGAGGTATCGAAATACTGCGATAAATTGGTCACATTCTTGGGCGGGTCCTTCAGCCCTTCGCCCGGATGCAGCGGGTCGACCAGCGCGACGTTGTTCCCGTAACTGGTCATCGTGCCGAGATTCCCGGTCACATACCAGCCGCCCCAGCGCTCGCTAATCGGGACGCGTCCATCGGTGATAAAGGCGCTGCCGTGACCTTCGCGATCGTCGGTGCGCGGATGCACGGAGCTGACCATCAGTCCGGGTACGGCAAGCGTCGGCGGGCCTTCGTGGCAGCGCAGGCAGTCCTGCCGGCGCCCGAACTCGATTTTGCCGGCCTTCTCGGTATCGAGCGAATAAAGGTAGATGCCGCGAACCGGGTCCAGGCCGGTGAGCTCCAGCGCGTCCCCATTTTGCACGTAGCCAACGGCTACGTTGTCGTTGAAGTAAATCGCGCGAGGCGTGCGTGGATTGATGTGCTCGGCTTGAATGCTGCCCTTGGAGAAAACCAGGACCTGCGAGTCTACGGCAACGTCCAGCGCCTTCAGCAACCCAGGCAGATAGCCGAGACCGTTGGGCGCGTAGTCGAGCTTGGCTTGACCGGCCTCGGCCTTGCGGGCAAATTTCCCCACCGGGTCGTTCGACGGCTCCTTGGTGTATTGAATCGCGGGATCGTCGGGAGGAACGTACAGGGCGTCCTCAAGCTGGTCCACGAAGGCCCACGCCGTGACGGCAACGGCGATGAGTAAGAGGCCGAACTTCATATCTTCACTTTATGTCAATGCTGCGGCTGCCGCCGTCCCACTTGTTATATAGATGATCTTCATATAGAATACCTGGCTATGGATCTTCTGCAAGGCACTTTGGACATGCTGGTGTTGCGGACCTTGATCGCGGGACCGCTGCACGGTTATGGGATTTCGAAGGCCATTCGCTTCAGCTCTAGCGAAGCGCTGGATATCGAGTTCGGCTCCCTCTATCCCGCGCTAAAGCGCCTTGAGTTGAAAGGCTGGATCGCCTCTAAGTGGGAGACCTCGGAGCATAACCGGAGGGCGAAGTTTTACCGGCTCACGCCCGCCGGAAGGAAACAGCTCCGGCAGGAGCATTCCAAGTGGGCCGAATTCGTCAGCGCCGTCACGCGCGTAATGGGACCTCTCCCCGGAGAGACCAAATGATTTGGCGCAAGCTCGGCTTTCTTCTGAGGTCGCGGCGCCATGCCGACGAACAAGAAACGCGGGAAGAGCTTGCTTCACTCAAAGAGTTGGCGGAGCCAGGCGAGCTCGGCAATCTTACGCTCGCCGCGGAAAATGCACGCGCGGAATGGGGCTGGATGTGGCTCGAGCGGCTGATTCAGGATTTTCGCTACGCGGCGAGGTCGCTGAAGAGCACGCCAGGATTCATGCTAGTCGCGGTGCTGACCCTCGCTCTCGCCATCGGCGCTAATATGACGGTCTTCACCGCGATCAACGCCGCGTTTATCAAGAAGTTGCCCGTCAATCGACCGGATGAGTTGTGGAAGCTTTCCTGGACCGCCCGCGAACGGACCTTCGGTGGGCGTTTTCTACAGCAGCCCGTGTTTGACGCGAACGTTCTGAATCAAGGCGGAGCGCTGGAGTGGTTCTCCTACGCCGGGTACAAGAACCTGCGCGACCACAGTTCAAGTTTCTCCGGCGTCGCCTGCTCACGCTCCCGAGGGCCCGGCACTCTCGTCTCCGGCAACTATTTCCGGACGCTCGGCGTAATGGCGATGCTCGGCCGCACGATTGAGCCTGCCGACGACCGCCCGGACGGTCCTCCCGTCGCCGTGATCAGTTACCCATACTGGCAATCCGAGTTCGGTGGCGACCCGGCAGTGCTCGGAAAGTCTGTTACTCGCGACCAGACCGGGCGTCCGCTGCCGATCGAATTCAGGATCGTCGGCGTCCTCCCTCCGGATTTCTTCGGAATTGACCCTGCATCCGCGGGGCCACGCGTATTCGTCGCGATGCAACCGGCTCTTCGTAATGACCCCAGGGTTCTCTCGGACGATCGCGACTGGACCGCCTGTGACCCGATCATCGCGCGTCTTCCGCGCGGCGTCGATCCGGAGAAAGCGCGCGCGGAAACGGAAACGTTGGTCGCGCAAACCATCCTCGCGGACCCGCCGCGTGAGGCGTACGATCGGCCGCGCATGCGCCTGACCAACTTCAGTCATGGACAAGACACGTTGCGAATCGCCGCGCAGAGGCCGCTTCTCATCTTGAGCCTCGCCGTCGGCGTCTTGCTGGCGATTGCGTGCGCGAACATCGCTGGACTATTGCTGGCTCGCGGATCGGCCCGCCGAAAGGAAATCGCCACGCGCCTGGCCTTGGGCGCGCCGCGATCGCGCATCATCCGCCAGCTGCTTACCGAGAGCCTGCTGCTCTCCGCGCTGGGCGCGATACCCGGTTTCGCGATTGCTTTCGCCATCGCTCCGCAGTTGCCTCGCCTTCTGACCAGGAAGCTGACCCTGCCCAACTCAGGAGTGAAGATCGAGCCCGATTTGACCGTCGCGGCCTTCTCTTTGGCGCTGATGGTGATCGCGACGGTTTTATTCGGTCTCGCTCCCGCGCTGAATGCCACGCGCCTGGATCTCTTGTCGATGATGAAGACGCAAGCGAAGCCGGGTTCCCGCTTCCGGCTCGCTGGCGGCCGGACCATGCTCGCCATTCAGGTGGCTTTGTCCACCGTTCTCCTGATGGGAGCCGGCCTGCTACTTCACACGCTCTTCAATCTACGCGCCGTTCCCCTGGGTTACGATCCCCACAACTTGCTGTTCTTCCAAGTCGAGCTCGCCTCGATAACGCCGGAAGTCGTCTCTGACACGATGGCGGAGCTGCGCAGCCTACCGGGAATCGATTCGGCTACCGCGTCGATGTGGCAGTTATTCACTAGCGCACCAGACACCTACATCCAAGTCTGCATCGCCGGCGACAAACCCAAGGATTTTGACGACCGCTTCGCCGACTCGGACGTTATCCTGCCCGAGTTCTTCAGAACCTGGGGAGTGCCTCTGCTCCGCGGGCGCGACTTCACTCTCGCCGACGGACCCGGAAACATCATTGTCAATCAAGCTTTCGTCACGAGATACCTCAGTGGCGATCCGGTTGGTCAGACGGTGCGCCTGGGACCGGACTGCGTCGCCCAGAGCGTCATTGGCGTGGTGGGCAATAGCACCGACCGGCCGCGAATCACGCCCCGTCCTTTCGTCTATCGCCGCTGGGCGCAGCCTCCCCCAACCATCACCTATGCCGTTCGAACCGCAAATGCAGCCGCAACCGCTCCGGCGATGCGGCGGATCATGATGGGCCTTAACGAATATGTCCACGAGGACGTCACCACCGGCGAGCAGTATCGCAGCGACACGATGAATCAGGAGCGCTTGTGGGCCTCGCTGCTCAGTGGCTTCGGAGCCGTTGCTCTCTTCATCGCGTGCCTGGGGATCTACGGGATGCTCGCATACCTGGTCGCGCGGCGCACGTCCGAGATAGGGATTCGAATGGCATTGGGGGCTCGGCGGCCCGACGTCATGAAGATGGTCGTCCACGAATCGCTGACCCCTGTCGGATTGGGAATCGCAGCGGGGCTAAGCGCGTCTTACCCGATGACGAAGGTTATCGCCAGCATGCTCTTCGGCGCCGCCCGCAACGACCTATGGACCATCGGCGGAGCCGCCGCAGTGTTGCTCACCGCGGCCGCGGCAGCCGCGTTCTTACCGGCGCGCCGCGCCAGCCGCGTCGACCCGATGAGGGCTCTAAGGTACGAATAGTCTCGGGGCACACCGCCTATCATGGTGGAGGCCCCCTCCATGAAGCGCGTTCAACTGATCACAGACGGAGCCTGTCTCGGCAACCCCGGTCCCGGCGGATGGGCCTACATTCTCCGCTTCGGCGAACACAAGCGCGAGATGTCCGGCTCTGAGCGCGCCACTACCAATAACCGGATGGAGCTCCGCGCGGCCATCGAAGGAATGCGCGCCCTTCGCGAGCCCTGTGAGGTGGAAGTCGTTACCGATTCGGAATACGTCAAGAACGGCATCACGAAATGGATTCATGGCTGGAAACGAAACGGGTGGAAGA
>JASHRP010000401.1 GCA_030037375.1 Bryobacteraceae bacterium
AACGGTCCGCCGGTGGCGTCAGGGCTGGGTTCCGGCAGACCGCAGGTTGAGGAGATTGTCGCGTACTGGCCGGCGCTGATCGCCAAGAGCGAGGTTCAACCGGAGGTGACCCTTTGGCCAAACGAAAGCTGATCGAGCTGGCGCATGCGCGCTCCGGCGACAAGGGCGACACATCGAATATTGGATTGATCGCTCGCAAACCGGAGTATTATCCGATTCTGGTCCGCGAAGTGACCGCGGAGCGCGTCAAACAACATTTCGCTGGAGTTTGTTTGGGCAAAGTGGAACGCTTCGAAGTGCCGAATCTAGGCGCGTTGAATTTCCTGCTGCACGAAGCCCTGGACGGAGGCGGAACGCTTGCGCTCAAGGCTGATCCGCAGGGCAAGACATACTCGACCGCGCTCCTTCGAATGGAGATTGACGTTGATCAAGTATGACGCGGCCGGGCAAATCGCGCGGATCACGCTCGCACGGCCGGAGAAGCGCAACGCCATCGACGATCGGATGATCGCGGAGCTGCGCGAGGCGCTCGATCGGGCGGCGAGCGAAGCCGAAACACACGCAGTTCTAGTCGCCGCCGAAGGTCCCGACTTCTGCGCCGGCATGGATCTGGCAATGATGGCGGAGTCGGGCGACGCAGGCGCGGTGGAACTTCTGAAAGCGGCGGAGCGGCTCGCGGACTTATATCGGGCGATACGCAAGCATTCGAAGCCGGTGATCGCGGCCGTGCGCGGGCGTGCGTTGGGCGGAGGATGCGGGCTCGCCATGGCGTGCGATGTCGCGCTCGCGGCAGAATCGGCGAAGTTGGGGTTTCCCGAGGTGACCATCGGATTTCTTCCAGCGATCGTCATGAGCATGGTTCGGCGAGTGACCGGAGAGAAGAGGGCGTTCGAACTGCTGACGTCAGGGCAGGCGATCAGCGCGACTGAGGCGAGAGAGATTGGACTCATCACGCGCGCAATTCCGGATGCGGAGTTTGACGCGACAGTCGAGGCGTATGTCGCCGGACTGGCCGCGAAACCTCCGTCCGCCGTCGCCCTGACCAAGAAACTGCTGTACTCGATTGATGGAATGAATTTCGATGCCGCGCTGGACGCTGGCTCAACGATGAACGCGCTGGCTCGCATGACCAAGGAGGCGCGTCAAGGCTTCGAGAGCTTTGCCCGGTCCAAGTCCGGGCAGAAGCATTGAATTTGAGTATCCTAGATCACAATAAAGACATGACATCTTCTGCCTCGCTCGCGCAAACACTCACTGAGAGTTTACAGTTGACGCTTCCGCCGGTCGCCTTAGCATTCGCAGACTCCGTTCCTGAAGGCGTGAAACTATACTCCGGGACTGTCCCCGCCGGTTGCCGGTTTTGGCAGGAAGCCGCCACGGAGATTTTCGCAACGACTCCACAGCAGCACGACCTGTGCTCGATCGGCATGTACACGCATCATCTGGAAGATGGCCCCGGAGTGCAGACCGATCTAGAGGATGCGCTGAAGGTGTTCGGACAGCTCGGCTATGTCCGTCCGGAGGACATGCCGTTCATTCCGGTGCTCGATCGCGCGCCGAAGGCGGTTGTGTACGGACCCCTCGCGTCGATTCCGGTGAGTCCGGATGTCGTGCTTCTGTTCGTAAAACCGGATCAGACGCTGATCCTCTCTGAGGCCTCGCAGCAGCTGGAAAATGGACTTCCGCCAGCGATGGGACGGCCGGCATGCGCGGTGGTGCCGCAGGCGTTCAACTCCGGCCGCACAGCTTTGAGCTTGGGCTGCTGCGGCGCGCGAGCCTACAATGACGCTCTAAAATCCGACGTCGCGTTGTACGCGATTCCGGGAGCGCGGCTTGAGGCATTTACTGAGCGAGTTGCAGCACTCGCCCAAGCGAACGCCGTGCTCACGCGGTTTCACATCCTGCGCCGGGAGGCCGTGGAAAGCGGCCAGCACCCGACGGTGAAAGAATCGCTCGCGGCGTTGGGCTAAAACGCAATGCGCTCACCTGCCCGGTTAGTTGTTATCGGCTGGTGGAGGCGCTGCGCCTCCTCGGCCCCCGCCAGCTCCGCCTCGGCCACCTCGTCCGCCGCCTCGGCCTCCGCGACCACCGCCGCCCGGCTGACCGACAGCCAACGCGACTAGTTCGGCTCCGCTAGCCGGATTGCCGTTCGACGCGTTCGCGCCGTTCATCACCGCGACCAGAAACTGCCGCCCGTTCACCGTATAGGTGATCGTGCCCCCGCCCATCGCGCCCCCGAGAGACATGTCATAGATCTCCGCGCCGGTCTTCTTATCGACAAAACGAAGATCCGCGCTGCCTTCCACAAGCATCGACTTGGTGATGAGGATGGGCGAGCGTTGCCCGCCGCCCCAATTGCTCGCATCGATGTTCGCAGCCTTAAGCGCCGGATTGTTCACCAGGTTCTCGGCAGGCTTGCCGTTCGGGATCATCCAGGCATGATCTCCGCTGTTCAGATCGATCGCCGTGATGCGGCCGTACGGCCCTTTGATCAGAGGCAAACCCATCACGGTGGTCGAAGCCCCGCCGCCGCCGGCGATGTATTGCATCTCAGACCGCGTTCCGCCAGGCGTCAGCGAAGATACATACGGGCTGGTCACGGACGGAATATAGATCATGCCGGTCTCGGGATCGACGGATGCGCTCATCCAGTTCGCTCCGCCTCCCGCGCCCGGGAGTTGCAGCGTTCCTACCTTGCCTCCCTCGTCCTTGACGATCGGCGGCGTATAAATCGGCCCGAGATTGAACTGCGAAGCCACCTTCAACGCTTCGGCTTTGATCTCCGGAGTGTAATCCGCGAGATCCGCTTCGGTCACGCCCTGGCGATCGAACGCGGCGGGCTTGGTTGGATATGGCTGCGTGGGCGAATACCACTCGCCCGGAACATGGCCTTGCGGCGCGGGGCGCTCTTCGATCGGCCAAACCGGTTGTCCATTGGTGCG
>JASHRP010000402.1 GCA_030037375.1 Bryobacteraceae bacterium
TGGATCGAGGAGCGTTCCGTGGAGAACAGATACGCCACCGTCAACACTACGACAATGCCTAAAAGGCCGGTGAATCGCTCCATTTCCTCCGAACACGATAGGCAGGCGCCTATCCGACTACTTCTTATCCGACTACTTCAAGAATTAAGGCTCGCTCTTCGGGAGGTCCGGAAGAAATCCGGAATGCATCCTCCACCAGTTGAGCGGCCTCTTCAACATGTTCTTCGTTGGTGTAATACAGCCGGCAGAGCACCGCGCCGGCATCCACTTTTTGTCCGATCTTAACTTCGAGAATTACTCCTACCGCCGGATCGATGGTGTCGTCCTTGGTGTCGCGCCCGGCTCCGATCATCGCGGACGCGAGGCCGATGTATTCGGCTTCGATTCCGCTGACGTAGCCCGCGCGCGGCGACGCGATCTCGCGCGCGCCGGTTGCATTGGGCAGGAGCTCGAAACGATCCACCACTTGCGGATTGCCGCCCTGCGCCGCGATCACCTCTTTTAACTTGCGGTAACCGGAGCCGTCCAGCAGCTTGGTTTGTGCGACCTCGCGCGCTTCTTCGAGGGTCGCGGCAACCTTGCCCAAATGAATCATGCGCGCGGCGAGTTCCAGCGAAAGGCGCGTGAGGTCGGCAGGCCCTGCGTTCTGCAGGGTCTGCGAAACCTCCATGACTTCCAGCGCATTGCCGATCGCGTAGCCGAGCGGCTGATTCATATCGGTGATCAGCGCCTGCACGCGCTTATCGAGCCGGCGGCCGATTCCCACCATCATCTGTGCCAGCCTGCGTGCGTCGACTTGTTTCTTCATGAACGCGCCGCTGCCGACTTTCACGTCGAGTACCAGTGCGTCTAGTCCTACCGCCATTTTCTTCGACATGATCGAAGAGGCGATGAGCGGAATGGATTCGACGGTCGCGGTTGCATCCCGCAGTGAGTAAACCTTGCCGTCCGCCGGCGCGATTTCGGGCGATTGCCCGATGAACGCGAGGCCATGCTGGATCAATTGCGCCCGGAATTCGTCGACGGAGAGATTGGTGCGGAAGCCGGGGATGGATTCGAGCTTATCGAGCGTTCCGCCGGTATGTCCCAGCGCGCGGCCCGAGATCATGGGAACCGCAACGCCCGCCGCGGCCGCGAGTGGGGCCGCGATGAGGCTGGTTTTATCGCCCACGCCCCCGGTGGAGTGCTTGTCCACCTTGACGCCAGGCACGGCGGATAGGTCCACGCTTGCGCCGGATTGAATCATCCGGTCGGTCAGCGCGCTTACTTCCCGGTCGGTCATCCCGGCGAAAAAGACCGCCATGAGGAACGCCGACATCTGGTAATCGGGGATGCCGCCGCCCGTATAGCCGTCAATAAGATAGGCGATTTCTTCGACGGACAGTTCTTCACCGTCCCTCTTACGATGGATCAGGTCGACCGTGCGCATGCAAGAACTGAGGGTACCATCTTATTTAAATCAAAGTAAAGGATGAAGTTCTTGCGATTCTTCCGGTGGGCAGGCTCCGCCTCCAAATTGGGCGGAGCTTGTGCAAGGGACGCGGAGGGACGCGAGCGCCTTAACGGCGCATGGTGGTCTCGACGGGATAATCCGCGCTGGCCTCGCCGGAGAAGGCGATGTCTTCGGCTCCGGTACTTTCCAGCAGCCGTTTCGCGCTCGAGATTTCTTTCGATGTATCGCAATGGACCGACAGCAGGATGCCGCCTTCCTTGATGCGGCCTTCGTAGCGTTTTGCTTCGTACTCGGGAATGCCCAGTCCGACCATCGCGCCGATCAATCCGCCGACAACGCCGCCGGCGCCCACGCCCGCGAGCGTAGCCATGATCGGACCCGCGGCGATCAACGGACCCACTCCGGGAATCGCAAGCGCGCCGATACCCGCGAGCAAACCGAGCGCGCCGCCAATCACTCCTCCCGTGGTCGCACCGGTGGCTGTGCCCTCGGGAGCCTTGGTGTTCTTTTCATGGGCGAACTCGCGCGTACTGCGTTTGTCCTGCAGCAGCACCGAAATTTGATCGCTGGTGAAACCCGCCGCGAGAAAGCGATTCACGGCCTGTTCGGCGCTGGCCTCGGTGGGATAGATCCCATAGACCGCTGTTTTCTTGGAAGTCATTTTATTTCCTCTCTGGATTGAATTTGTTTTGGGCTCTGCCGGTTAATGCTTGGTGGCCACCTTAGGGCTTAGACGATGGAGCGGCGGATCTTATCGGAAAGCGCGCGGTCCGCGGGGTTCATGTTTTGCTGGTCCGCGGTGACGCCGTTGGGTCCTTGATCCTGTTTGTTGACGGCGCTGTTATCGGGCCTCGGGGGCGCTTGGGTGGATTGTGCGTGAAGCGCTGGGCGCAGAGCGCTGGCCAGAAGCAGAATTCCGATCAAGAGCGAAGAAGACGGGCGGGGATCGTCGTGCATGGGATGGCTGAAACGCATAGCGGCGAAAATGGTTGCACGCGAACGGCCACGTTTTCCTAGCGCGCGCCGGGAGTCTCTTCGCCGATCACTCCCGGTCACAATTACCGATTAACCACTGCGCTGAGCGAAACCTGCACCGGCCAGATGACGCCGTCTCCGCGCGAATCCGGTTTGCCATTCGCTGCAAGCCGCGAATCTCAAGCTTCTTGGGCGCAAGCGTTAGCAAAAGGTAATAGGCGTGCCATGTAAGGAGTGGATCAAGACCAAGCGCGGAAAGGAAGCGCGATGCCAGCGAAGAGGAGCGTGCAGGATCTGCTCGAAGATGAATTAAGGACCTCTATTCCGCGGAGAAGCAACTAATCAGAGCCATTCCCAAGATGGCGAAAGGCGCGACGGATAGGAGCCCGCAAACGGCGCTTCTGGCGCACTTCAAGGAAACCGAGGAACAGGTTAGACGCCCGGAAGAGGCCGCGCAGATCCTGGACATCCGGCCGACCGGCAAGAAGTGCATCGGGATGCAAGGTTGCGTCGAAGAAGGATCGGAAGCGCTTGAGGCGGACGGTGATGAAACTGTTCTCGATTTGGGGATTGTCGGGGCGGGAACACGCGTGGAGCACTACGAGATGGCCGGCTACATGACGGCGATCGGCTTGGCGCAGTCCATCGCTAATCGGGAGGTAGTTGCCTTGCTTAAGGCATCGCTCGCAGAGGAGGAGGGAGCGGATT
>JASHRP010000403.1 GCA_030037375.1 Bryobacteraceae bacterium
GTTCTTGCGCAGCAACACCACCAGCAGAGCGATCATCCCGCCCAGCACGTGAGCCGCGTGCAAGCCGGTGAACAGGTAAAAGAACGAGCTATGCGGATTTTGTGACAGAAACGCTCCCGCGCGGACCAGTTCGCGCCAAGCCGTAATCTGCGAGGAGAGAAACGCCGCGCCCAAGCAACCCGTTACCAGGAACAAGCGAGAGGCTCGCCGGTGCTCGCCCCTCCCGTACATGCGGCGTGAGATTTCGAACATCACGCTGCTCGTCAGGATCAGACCGGTGGAGAGCCATAGGGTCGCGGGAAGCGGAATCGACTCCCAGTAAGGGGGCGTGTCCGCGCGCCAAATGTACGCGATGATGAGAGCGGTGAAGAAGGCAAATATGGAGCCGCAGATCGTGATCAGACTGATCCGGTACAGCCCCGGCGGCGCCTTGCCGGGCTGATCGAGCGAAGCTGGCAGAAGTACGACCCCAGCCGTACGCTCCGCGCGGTCGCTAACCAGCCTGCTCACACTTCTATTCTACGCGTGCGCCAGCTCGCGTTCAGTCGCTGCCCTAGCTCTTCTTCTGCCGGTACTTTCTCACTGCCGCGATCGATCCCCACCGAATCAGCCGATCCGGAATCGCTTTCATCGTTGCAACCAGGAGCTTGTATCGCCAGCCGGGAATCACGATCAGCTTGCGGCGGTCGAATCCGCGAAGCGATTCTTCCACGACAAAATCGGCGGTCATCCACAACGATGCCGGTATGGTCGCGCGGTCGATCCCGGCCACATCTTGGAATTCTGAGAGCGTAAACCCGGGGCAGAGCGCCTGAACCGTTACCGGCGAGCCCCTCCCGGCCAGTTCCGTGGCCAACCCTTCCGTGAAGGCGTTCATCCATGCCTTTGTCGCGTGATAGCTGACATTTTGCGGACTGGGCGCGAACGCCGCCACAGACGACACATTGATCACGCCGGTCCCCGCTTTGCCGCGCGGAAACAGATTGGCAATTGCCGCGTGGGTCAAACTCACTGTAGCGAGCACATGCAGCCGGTGCATCCGCTCCTGGCTCTCGACGTCCGTCTCGAAAAAATAGCCCAGCGTGCCGAAACCCGCGTTATTCACCAGCAGTCCAAGATCCGGCTCCCGGCGGATACGATCGGCGACAGTATTGCGGTCGGTCTCGATGGTCAAGTCGGCGCGCATTGCCTCGACTCGAACGCGATACAAATCCCCAACCTCTTCGGCAATCGCTCGTCGCCGGTCCTCCCGCCGCGCCACCAGAATCAAGCCATATCCACGCGCGGCCAGTTTGCGCGCGAATGCCGCGCCAATGCCGCTGGAGGCTCCCGTGACGACCGCGAGCATTTAGTCCGATCCTTCTTTCACCGATTGAGTGGCCTGGTCAAAGCGATGTCCGCGCGCCGCCCATTCCGCTCCCGCAAGCACCAGCATAGCGGCGAAAAATACCATGAAGATGAGCGTCGCCGAGTTTCGGAACACACCATACTCCCGCTGAAGCTTCAAATTGAACCACGGCCACAGGCCGCGCGCGGCGTACTTGAGCAGTTCGAGAAGAATTCCCGTGACGATCGCCGCCGGAATGACTCGCTTGAACGGCGGTTTGCCGTTTGGCAGGAAGCGATACACGAGCAAAAGAATAAGCACCACCACCGGCACGGCCAAGAACTTCAACCAGAATCCGGCCAGGAGGGCCTCCACCGGATTGCCTGTCAGAGTCGCGTAGTTGATCGCGGTCAGCCACAACGACAACAGCGACAATCCGCCGCACGCAAACAGCAGCATCAGGCTGACCAGTTGATTGCGTAGAAAACTGCGGTTGGTCGGAATTCCCCACACACGATTCAGCGCTACTTCCAGCGGCTCAAAAATGCCATTGGCGGTGATCAACAGTAGCAGGATCGACAGGACCTCGGGAGACCTCTGTTGCGGAAGCAAGGGAAGATTATTGTGCAAAAACTGGCTGAAAACGTCGGGAAAATAGTCGCGCAGGGCGAAGTCGATGGCCGCGACTGTGGTTTGGTAATTGAAACGAATGCGCGAGAGCGTCACGCAAACGATCAGGAACGGGAAGAACGAGAGCAGAACGTTGGCCGCGATGGAAAATGCATACACGTGCACTTCGGTCTGCATCCAGTAACGCAGCGTGGCCGCCAGGCTGCGGAACAGTTTCGTCGCCAGCCCGTCATACTCCGGCCGCGGCTGGGCATGCCCGTTCACGTTAGATTGCAATTTTACCAGTCTGAAGGTTTACGCCCGTCTTCGCTAGACTGAAGTCAGCGTGAGGGTCCTTTTAGTTTCCACCTACGATCTGGGGCATCAGCCGTTCGGATTGGCGTCTCCCGCGGCGTGGCTTGCTCGCGCCGGTCACGAGGTCACGTGTGTCGATCTGGCCGTGGAATCGCTCCCGGAGACAGTCGCCCGCGAAGCCGATCTCATCGCGTTCCATCTGCCGATGCATACCGCGACCCGCTTGGCCGTGCCCTTGATCGAACGCGTAAAGCTATTGAATCCGCGCGCCAAACTCGCTTGCTACGGACTTTATGCGCCGATCAACGAAGAGCTGTTGCGCGGTTTGGGAGTCGATGCAATCGCGGGCGGAGAATTCGAATCCAGCCTAGTGCAACTAGCTGCGGGCGAAAACGCCCCGAGAATCTCACTCGCGCGCCAGGATTTCCCAGCGCCCCTTCGAGAGGGCTTGCCCGAACTCGGCCGCTACGCAAAGCTTCGGCGAAACGGAGACACGCGTCTGGTCGCCTATACCGAAGCTAGCCGGGGCTGCAAGCACGTTTGCCGTCACTGTCCAATCACGCCGGTTTATAACGGAGCCTTCCGAGTGGTAACGCGTGCGACCGTGCTCGAAGACATTCGGCGTCA
>JASHRP010000037.1 GCA_030037375.1 Bryobacteraceae bacterium
CGTGATTTTGCCTCATGATCGGCATTGAGTTCGTCCAGGACCAGAAAACGAAAGAAGGCGCCCAAAGCTCCGCGACCAAAGTTATCGAAATGTGCTTCGAGCGCGGCCTCCTCGTCCTCGGCTGTGGCCCTAACACCATCCGCCTTTGCCCGCCCCTGATCATCACCGAGGAGCAAGCCGATTTCGCCACAGGGACAATTGAGGATTGTTTGAAATCACTTCTTTAGCATCTGCGTCCAGTTCAGCACCACCTCATACGGAGCGCCCGAAGCGCCCGCGCCTCCGCCCAGCGGAGCCGCGATCAGGAAGCGCTTGCCGTCACCTGTCACATCGTACTCTACCGGCGTTTCTGCCTTGAACAGAGCCTTCGGAGTCCCGCTCTGGAATCCCGGCCCCGAGCCATTCACATCCACCGCCACAATGCTTCCGTCCGGAGCGACATAAAAAATCTCCTTGCCGTCCGCCCTCCAGTGAACATTAGTGCCGCCGCCAGTCGACACTTGGTGCAACCCTGCCGAGCCTCCCGACGCTGGATTCGACGCATCGAACGGCAGCACATAAACCTCACCCTTCCCGGACCGATTCGAATAGAACGCGATCCACCGCCCATCGGGAGAAAACCGCCCACTGTACTCCGCAAACTCCGTGCTTAGGAACGGGATGGGTTTCCGTTCTCCCTGCATCGGCAGAATAAAGAGGTCCTCTTGGGCCTTGGGATCTGCACCCAAACCGTCGAAAACCACAAAGCGCCCATCGTGAGACCACCGCGGGCGGTTCTTCCGCGCCGCCGACTCCAGCAACTTCTCCTCCTGACCGGAGCCGTTTGCGGCCTTCTGGTAAAGCCCGAAACCTCCGCCGCGAAAGGATGCGAACAAGATGTGCGTACCATCCGGGGACCACGCCGGCTGCATCGCGAGATTGCCGAAAGTGAACGGCGTATTCACGCCGCGCGCGAATTCAAACAGCCCTAAATCGACCCCGCGCCGGTACGCTACCTGGGACGCGTCGGGCGAAAGCGCAAGGTTCTCATAGTCTCCGGGCGCGCCCGCAGTGCTGAGAACCTTCCCTTCGCGGTCATACCAGGTGAGCTGGCTGTCGGGCTGCGCGCTCTCCCAGTAGGCGAGCGCGCCGGCAGCCGAGACTGTCTCCCACTCGACGTGCTCGGCGATCGGCACGGCGTCGCCTCTGAATTCCAGTTTGTCCGGGTCGAAGGGCTCCGCCATCAAGGTTGCGTTCTGCGCGCTCGATTCCGTCAGGCCGCGCTGAAAGATCACAAAACCCGCCGCGGGCGCCGCTGCCGCCGACGGCACATAAAGGGCAGGGGTGTAATCGGACAGCAACCGCTTCGTACTCTGCTGCTCCGGCTTGGTGTCGAGCGTCCCCACGTAGACGCCCCCCAACTCACGCGGGACCGAGACGCGAGAGTACAAAAAGTGCCGTCCATCCGGCAGAAGAGTCCAGGGTAGGTGACCTATTTCTTGCCGCGAATGATCCAGCGAGGTTAAAGCTATCGGAGCTCCGCCCGAGGCCGGCACCTGATACATCGGCCCGATGGTCCCGTAGACAATCTTGTTATCCGGCGTCCAAAGCCCGTACTGTCCCGTAGCCGCGTCACAAGCGTCACAAAGCGTTTGTGCCGGCCCGCCAGCCGCTTCGATCTTGTTGAGCTTTCCGCGGGCAAAAAATCCTATGGATCGGCTGTCAGGCGACCAAAACACGCCAAGGACTCCTTCGGTTCCAGCCAGCGGCCGCGCCTCGCGCGAATCGAACGAGCGGATCCAGATCATCCGCATGCCGTCCTTCGCCGTCGCGAGGAAGGCGAGCTTGCGGCCGTCGGGCGAGAGAGCGATGCCCTCGCTCAACGTCACTCCGGGAGGAGCGGGAATCTCAAAGCGCACCAGCTCCGCCGCCGGCGGCTTTTCCCGAAAATGAACAAACGCCAGCGCCGTGAGGGCCACAACCGCGATCGCGAACGCAACCCAACCGAGCCGTGACGGGGTGCCCTCTGGGCCGGGAGCGGTTGCCGCCGTCGCCGGAGGCTCGTCGATGAACGCCATCGCGTCCCCGATATCCCGCAGCCGCTTCTTCGGATTCTTTTCGAGACACCGCTTCAGCAGCGGACGCACCCGCTCCGGAACCTTGCTCAGGTCCGGCTCCTTGATCAGCACCGCCGCCAGGATGTCGGAAACTGTCTTGCCCTCGTACATCCGCCCGCCAGCCAGCATCTCGTAGAGCACCACCCCGAACGCCCAAATGTCCGCACGTTTGTCGACCGCCTCGCCCCGAGCCTGCTCCGGAGCCATGTAGGCTGCCGTTCCGAGGATCACTCCGCCTTCCGTCTTCCCCATCGTCAACGTGGGCGAATTCGCCGGATCAGCGGACGCGACGGCAGGCGCCGCAACCTTCGCCAGCCCGAAATCCAAAATCTTCACGACGCCCGCGGGAGTAATCTTGATATTCGCGGGCTTCAAATCGCGATGAACAATCCCCTTCTCATGCGCCGCCTCCAAAGCATCCGCAATCTGCCCGGCATATTTCAGAGCCGTCTCCAACGCCACCGGCCCCTTCAGATTCTCACCTTCCACCAGCTCCATCACGATGTAGTTGGCCTCGGTAGAAGTGCAGATATCGTAGATCTGGCAGATATTCGGATGGTTCAGCGCCGCAACCGCGCGAGCCTCGCGTTCAAATCGCTCGCTGAACCGGTCGTCCGAAATCTTGATCGCCACGTCGCGATTCAGCCGCGCGTCATGTGCGCGGTAAACCTGACCCATCCCGCCCGCCCCGACCGGCGAGAGGATTTCGTAAGGTCCGAGCTTGGTTCCCGGGTTC
>JASHRP010000404.1 GCA_030037375.1 Bryobacteraceae bacterium
TCCGGCCGCAACTCCGGACCCGCCGTGAAGCGGTCTCGACCCGCAAGCGGGCTTGCCCGCCATCGGGCCTCGCCAGCAAACAGCTTGCCCGTAAACGGGGGTACCCGCGGACAGTGTGCTTGAAGCCGTAGTGTGCCCGCTCGCATGATATCCTCAAGGTACTCGCCGTAAGTCCCATGGCCTCCGAAATATATACAACGCCGAGCGGCATCGCCGTAGAGCGGAAGCTTTCCCAAATTCCTTACAGCCGCGGCCTGTCCGCGTTGTTGCACAAGCTTGACACCCAGCGCGGCATCTATCTCTCCTCTGGCTACGAGTATCCGGGCCGCTATTCGCGCTGGGACATCGCCTCGCTTGCGCCGCCTCTGGAAATCTCTTCGCGCGACCGGGAGATGACCTTCAAGCCCCTCAACTCGCGCGGCGAAATGATCAATCGTTTGCTGGAGCCCGTGCTTGCTTCGCACCCGCATTGGGATTCGTTCGCGAACGAGAACGGCACTCTTCGAGGCACGCTGAAGCCGCTGCCGGCTCTGTTCCCGGAAGAGCAGCGCAGCAAGCAGCCGTCGGCTTTTTCGATCCTTCGCGCGCTGATCGACGAATTCAACAATCCGCTATCGTCGAAGCTCGCGCTCATCGGAGCCTTCGGTTACGATCTCCTGTTCCGCTTCGATCCCATCGATCTCAAGCTGCCGCGCGAAAACGTGCAGGACCTTCGGCTCCTCCTCTGCGACGACATCTATTTCATGGACCGCAAGAAGGAGCAGATTGAGCGATACACCTTCGAGTTTTCCCGCGGCTCGGAGTCAACCAAATCCCTCAAGCGTTCCGCCGCTCGCGTGAAGCCTCCGAAAGAAGTCCTCCCCGCGCCGATCGTTTCCAATCATGAACCGGCCGAGTACATGGCCAAAGTCGAAAAGGTGCGCGAAGGCATGCGCCGCGGCGACTACTACGAAGTCGTCATCCGCCAGACGTTTTCAACGCCCTACTCCGGCAGTCCCGCGGAGCTGTTTGAGCGTCTGCAAAAGGCCAGCCCCAGCCCCTACGAATTCCTGATGCAATTCGGCGATGAGCAACTGGTCGGCGCATCGCCGGAAGTGTTCGTCACGGTGGAAGGTAAGCGCGTACGGAGTTGCCCGCTCTCAGGCACCGCTCGCCGCACCGGCGATGCCATGCGAGACGCCTCCAACATCAAAGAGCTCCTCAACTCCATGAAGGAAGAGTCCGAGCTCACCATGTGCACGGACGTCGACCGCAACGATAAATCGCGCGTGTGCGTGCCAGGCTCGGTCCGCGTGCTGGATCGCCGCTTGATCGAATCGTACGCGGGCCTCTTCCACACCGTCGATCACGTCGAAGGCATTCTCGCCGAAGGATTCGATTCGCTCGACGCATTTCTCACCCACATGTGGGCCGTGACGCTGATCGGCGCGCCCAAGAAATGGGCCGCGCAAGCGATCGAGGATCTCGAAAAAGACGCGCGCGGCTGGTACGGAGGCGCCATCGGCATGATCGCGCTCGATGGCGGCATCAACACCGGCATCACCATTCGCACCATCCATCTTCGCGATGGAATCGCGCGCTACAACGTCGGCGCAACATTACTGTACGATTCTGTTCCGGAGAACGAAGAGCGCGAATGCCGCATCAAGGCTACCGCATTCTTCCGGGCCATGGGCGCGGAGCCCGCAGCTCCCGCAGTGCACGTCCCCAAATCAGAAGACGGCCGCGGCGTGCGGCTCCTGTTGGTCGATAACGAAGACTGCTTCATCCACACTCTCGCCAATTATGTCCGCCAGACAGGCGCGGAGGTCATGACCTATCGCGCCGGTTTCTCGCTCGATCTGATCGATCGCGTCGCGCCCTCGCTCATCTTGGTTTCGCCGGGCCCCGGCCGTCCATCGGACTTCGGGGTTCCGGATCTGATTCGCCACGCCGCGAAACTTGAAGTCCCCGTCTTCGGCGTCTGCCTCGGTCTCCAAGGGATGGTCGAGGCATTCGGAGGCGAGTTGGGTGTGCTCGACTATCCAATGCACGGCAAGCCGTCCACCATCCGCCATATCGGCGTCGGCGTCTTCGAAGGATTGCCTCCTTCGTTCCGCGTCGGCCGTTATCATTCTTTATATGCGGTTCGCGAAAGCCTTCCTTCGTGTCTTGAGGTCACGGCCGAAAGCGAAGACGGCGTCATCATGGGCATACGCCATCGCGAACTTCCCATGGAGGCGGTGCAGTTTCACCCCGAATCCATCCTCACCTTAGACGGGCAGTACGGTTTAATACTTATGGAAAACGTAGTAAAAGTACTGGGACACGCACAAGCAAGTACTCTTAGAACTTGATGATTTGAGTCCCAATCCCGCATACTGAATACGGATATGAACCTCCAACCCTCCGACGTAGTATTTATCGCCTTCGTCTTATACCTGGCGTGGGAAGCCTTCTATGGCGATGGCGGCGGAGATGGCGGAGGCCGCCGGCGCGGCCGCGTGCCCGCCGCTTCTTAAGCATTGGCGGATGTTCTCGTAATCGGCGGCGGCCTGGCTGGCTTATCTGCTGCCGCAGCCTTGGGAAGCGAAGGCTATCGCGTCAGAATTCTTGAAGCGCGCCCCTTCCTTGGTGGCCGAGCCACTTCGTACGAGGCAGGCGGCGAAACAATCGACAACTGTCAGCACGTGTTGCTGCGCTGCTGTCTTAACCTGCTCGACTTCTACAAGCGGCTCGGCGTCAGTGAACATATCGTCTTTTATCGCGAGTTTTACTTTCTCGAGCCCGGCGGACGAAAGAGCGTCATGCGCCGCAGCGCGCCTTCGTTTCTGCGTCTCGGCTTTCTGAACCTTTCGGAAAAAATCGCGATCGCGCGAGCGCTGCTGGCAATGCGCCGCGAACATTCGATTCGCAAGGATCTCGACAGCATTACCATGCAGCAGTGGCTGGAGGAGAAGCGCCAGCCCGTTCGCGCGATCGATCGCTTTTGGCGTCAAGTGTTGGTAAGCGCAGTCAACGAAGACCTGGATCGAATGGCCGCGAGCCACGGGTTTCAAGTCTTCGTGCTGGGCTTTCTGTCGAACCCGGAGTTCTATCAAATGGGAGTGCCGGCGATTCCGCTGGCTCGCCTGTATTCGACGGACGCCTGGAGCAAACTAGGCAATGTCGAGATCTTGCAGCGGAGTCCTGCGCAGAGCATGACTGTTGAGAATGGCGCGGTGCGCTCGGTCGCAACATCGGCAGGCGATCTCCACGCCGACTTCTACATCAGCGCCGTTCCGTTTGAGCGAATGGCCTCGCTGGTTCCGGGCCTCCCCTTGGATCTTTCTGAATTCGAGCACTCTCCCATCACCGGAATTCATTTGTGGTTCGACCGTCCCATCACGGACCTTCCTCACGCAACTTTGCTGGATCGGACCATTCAGTGGATGTTCAACAAGAGCCAGGGCCGTTATGTCGAGCTGGTGGTCAGCGCATCGCGTAGTTTGGTGGATACCAAGCGCGAGGAGGTGATCGCCCTGGCGCTGCGTGAGCTCGCGGAATTTTTCCCAGCGGTGAAAGAGGCGCGTCTCGAAAAATCGCACGTGGTCAAGGAAATTCGCGCGACTTTTTCCGCGAAGCCCGGTCTCGGGCAGCTCCGCCCAGAGAGCCGCACGGCGATCCGCAATCTTTTTCTGGCCGGCGATTGGACCCGGTCGGGCTGGCCCGCCACCATGGAGGGCGCGGTTCGCAGCGGATATCTCGCCGCCGAAGCCGTCACTGAAGCTGCCGGCGCGCGCAAGGCTTTCTTGCGGCCAACACAGGCGTAGCAGATAATTAGGGCATGCGAAAGCTTCTGGTCCCGGTGCTGCTGTGCGTCGCCGGGCTGCAACTCCCCGCGGCGTCTCCGACCACGGTCGTGCACGTCCACGTGGTCAACGAGAACGGCAAGCCGGTAGGAAACGCCGAAGTGATCGTGAAATTTCTGGAAGGGCGTTTTTTGAAAATCAAGAAGAAAGAATCGTGGGAACTTCGCACGACTCAGGAAGGCTCCGCGACCACGCCTGGAATTCCGCAGGGCAAAGTGCTGATCCAGATCAACGCGAAGAACTACCAGACTTTTGGTCAGACCTACGATCTTGACGGGGACGAGCAGACGTTCGAGATTCAACTGAAGCCTCCGCAGCCGCAGTACACGACCGACCCGACGCCGCCTTCGGGCCCGCCCAAGAAGTAACTTCATGGCAGTAACTTCGTGCGAGAATGATGGCAGCTCGCTTCAACTTCTTCCGTGGTGACCAACGAACAAATCTATTTCGTCATCGGCCTTCCGATGCTCTTCAACGCCACGCTGATCGGGCTGCTCATCGCATTGAACAATGCCAAGTTCGCGGCAGTAGGGGAGCAGTTCAAGGCTCTCGAAGCGAAGCTGAACGCAATCAACTCGCGCCTGGACCACATGCAAGAGATGTGGCGGTCCGAACTGCGGCGCGTCGAAGAAATCATCGACGCGCGGCTGAAGCATTTAGAGCAGCGGTAACTCCGGTCAGCCGACTTCGGCGATGCAATCGATCTCGACCAGCACATCCTTGGGCAAGCGAGCCACCTCGACCGTCGCACGCGCCGGCGGCTTCTCTCCAAAATATCTGCTGTAGACTTCGTTCATCCGCGCGAATTGCCCCATGTCCTTCAAGTAGACGGTCGTCTTCACGACGCGCTCCATCGAAGAACCGGACGCCTCCAGCACGGCTTTCAAGTTCTCTAGCACTCGCTCGGTTTGAACGGCGGTATCGCCCTCGACCAATTGGCCCGTTGCGGGATCGAGCGGGATCTGGCCGCTCAAAAACGCGTAGCCATTGGAGACGACTGCCTGCGAGTAGGCCCCCTGCGCCTTGGGAGCGTTTTCGGTGCTGACAATTTGTTTCATAGATTTAGAGTACCCACAAGCGCGGAAACGCACGGGACGTTTTCTCGTTCCAGGAATTGATCCAACTCATGCGCGATTCGCGCCGGAGCTCGTGGATCCCAAAAATTGACCGTGCCAACTTCGATGGCCGATGCGCCGGCGATCAGGAATTCCGCGGCGTCGGTTCCAGTCGCGATTCCTCCGAGCCCGATTACCGGGATCTTGACCGGCTGCGCTGCTTCATACACCAAGCGGAGCGCGATTGGTTTGATCGCCGGTCCGGACAACCCTCCGGCTCCCGCGCCGAGCCGAGGACGCCGTGTGTGCGGATCGATCGCGAGACCGACTACCGTGTTGATTAACGAAATCGCGTCCGCGCCTGCATCGGCGGCGGCGATCGCCAACGGCTGAATCTTCGCCACGTTCGGCGACAACTTGACGATCAACGGACGGCCGCTTCGGACTGCGTTCTTGGCCGCCGTGACGACTTCGGCGAGTAGCACCGGATCGCTCGAAAAGTAGATGCCGCCATGCTTGGTGTTGGGGCAAGAGACATTGAGCTCATATCCGGCGAGGCCTTCGGAATCCTCCAGCACGCGGACGACTTCGACGATGTCCTCCACCGAATAGCCGAAGACGTTCGCGAATACGGTCGCTTTGGACTCCCGGAGCTCTGGAAGTTTGTCGCGGACGAAAGCGCGCACGCCGATGTTTTGGAGCCCGATCGAGTTGAGCATGCCGGCTTGAGTTTCATACAGGCGCGGGGGAGGGTTGCCGTCCATCGGCTCAAGAGAAAGACCCTTGACGACGATGCCGCCGAGCGATTCGAGATCCACGAACTCTCGAAACTCAACTCCGTAGGCGAACGTTCCGGACGCGGCGAGCACTGGCGTCTTGAGCGGGACGCCGCACAGTGAAGTTTCCAGCCGCGAGGGCACTTAATAAAGAATAGCCGTTTGCAGGCGATTGAAGCTCGAGCCCGCCCGAGGGCAGTACCGGAGTCCCATCGCACTAAGGTTTCCGTCTAATGGTTTCCTAAGCTAGAACAGCAGATGATGAAAATGTGAAGGAGCGCAAACCGCCCAAACTCCGCTCACTCGCATCAAAATTCTCCGTTTTCACGGGTGTTTTGCTGCTGTGGGTCGTGATGGTTACGATTTGCCTCGACCTGCTACGCGGCACCTTCAGTTGGGGCAAAGCCGTGGTGTTGTGCGCGGTGGTGGTGTTGATCGCTTTCGCGATCTCCCGCTTCACGAATCGCGCCCTGGCGCGGCCTTTAAAGCTGCTGGAAGCCGGGATCACCTCCGTTGGAGAGGGGCAGCTTCGGCCCATTCAAGTCAGCAAAACGGGCGATGAAATCGAGTACCTGGGCGAGCGG
>JASHRP010000038.1 GCA_030037375.1 Bryobacteraceae bacterium
ATATGGACCGATCGCCATCATCCCGCGCGCCAGCGGTGGATGCTCGGGATTGCAATCGTAGACGCGGCCCGAGAGCCACACCATTCCGCAGCCGATGTGCCACGACTCGTCGACGGTGTCGTTGAAAACGGGGTAGGTGCTGACGATGCGAGCGGTCGCGACGATGAGCAGCGCCGCGAACGCCGCGGCCGAAGCAACGCGATTCAAAGGAATGAACGCACCGGATCCGAACCGTCCCAGCCGATCGAGGCGCGATAGAAGCGGTTGAACGTGGGCTCGAATCCAGGACCAAGCTCGATCAATTCGACCATCCCCGGAAGCGTCGCGGTCGTGTCCATGTATGCGACGCGTCCGCCGCTGGGCACGCGCAGGAGGAAGGCAAGCTCGGCGCCGCCGGCTCGATAGCGTTCGACCTCATGATCGAAGTCCCAAGTGGCAACGCCGAAGTGATGGAACCCGTAGCCGCGCTTGTAGATTGTTTCGCGGTAAACCGAAGGCGCATCGTTGATCTGTTGAATCAATTCGACGTTCATGTGGCCGGAGAAGCTCATGGCGAGAGTGATCTCGGCATGGCTCGGCCCGCCGCGATATTGTGACTCCACGCCCGCGAGCCGGTCGAGCAAAAACCACGGCCCGACCCTCATGCGGCCGGACCATTCCTTCATCGCCGCGTGAATATCTTCGACGACGTAAGCCATCTGAACGATGCCATCGTCCGGCTGGCCGAAGCTGACAAGAGGCATGAACTTAGATGGTAGAACACGACGGGCCGTGCCGGATGGGATCGAGGTGCCGGACATTGATAGAATGGCGCTCAGTGGAAGAGTCAGGCATTCCTACAGGCCCACAGCAGCCGCACCCAATGCCTGCGGTCGAAATCCGGTACGTGGGCATCGGGCAGCTCACCTTATACATCATTTCGGAGGACGAGCTCCGCATGATTGAGACCGGTGGTCCTTCAGCAACCTTACTGAATTTCGCGGTTGGATTCTTGTTCCTTTCGGCAGGCCTTTTGGGATCTCTTATGCTTACGGAGCAGCCGAAATCCATTTACAAATTTAATGTTTTCGTGATATTGCTGGTCGCCAGCTGCATAACTGGGTTGATTCTATTGGTTCTTTGGTCTCGGTTTCGAAAGGATGCGTCCAAGACCATTGATCGGATTCGGGAGCGCGCACTTCGATCGGCAGGCGCGACGATCATGGAGGGTCCCGGTAGCTGAGGCAGCGCATGAACTTTCTGCATTATGAGGTAAATCTTGGACCGACCGACGCGGTAACCGTGTCGCTGCACGGAAGCGCCGCTAACGTCCTAGTGCTCGACGACGCCAATTTTAGGAACTTCCAGGCTGGCTTACAGTATCAATACTACGGCGGCTATTACACCAGGTCTCCTGCGGTCATCCGCCCGCCATGGGCGGGACGCTGGCACGTTGTCGTCAATCTGGGCGGACTTCCCGGTTCAGTCAGCGCTGTCGTGCAAGTTCTACACGCAGGCTGACTACTCCCAAATTGAAGCCGAGCACGCAACATGCCTCTGATGCACTCCGCCTCGCAAGCGAAAGTCAGACTCTTGATGCGCCTCCGCCAAGCGTTTTGCGACCGCTCATGCATTCCAGATATCCGACTAATGTTGTGATTTGCGGGCCGAATTCTTGGAGGATTGCGCCTTTAATTCGGAGACCTACTTAATCACATGCACAGATCGCGGCCGGTCATCTCTTTCGGCTGGGCGACGTGCATCATGCCCAGAATCGTCGGGGCGATGTCCTGGAGCGATCCGCCGCTGCGCAGCTTGCGCTTCTCCTCATCGACCACGATAAACGGCACGGGATTGGTGGTGTGATACGTGTGCGGACCTTTGGTCACCGGATCGATCATCGTCTCGGCGTTGCCGTGATCGGCGGTGACGATCCAGCGCCCGCCGGCGCGGCGCAGGGCGTCATAGATTCCGCCGAGGCATCCGTCCACCGTCTCCACCGCCTTTACGGTCGCATCGAATTTTCCAGAGTGTCCCACCATATCTGCGTTGGCGAAATTCATCACGATCACGTCGAAGCCGCGTCTGTCGATTGCTTTGATGGCCGTCTCGGCGACTCCCGCGGCGCTCATCTCCGGCATCAAATCGTAAGTCGCGACTTTTGGCGAAGGCACCAGCTCGCGCTCCTCGCCTGGGTACGGCTTCTCGTTACCGCCGTTGAAGAAGTACGTCACGTGAGCGTACTTCTCGGTCTCCGCGATGCGCAGGTTCTTCCAATTCTCGGCCGCCATGACGTTCGCCAGGATGTTGTTGGGATGCTCGCGAGAAAGAACAAACGGGACATTGAATGTTTTGTCGTACTGCGTCATCGTGGTGATGTTCAGCTTCAGTCCCGATTCGGCTAGCGCCTGCGTCATCTGCCGCCCGCGATCCGCGCGATAGTTATAAAAGATGCAGGCGTCATCGGCGCGGATCAGTCCCACTGGATCGCGACGCTCATTCACGATTGTTACCGGCTCGATGAATTCGTCGGTGACGCCGCGTTCATAGGAGCGTTTGACCGCCGCAACCGGATCCGTGTTCTTCTCGCCAGCGCCTTCGGTCATGGCGGTTTTGGCGCGGTCAATCCGCTCCCAGCGCTTGTCCCGGTCCATCGCATAGTAGCGTCCAGCCACGCTGGCAATGCGTCCCACGCCGATGCGGCGAATTTCGCGCTGCAGAGCTTCGATAAACCCCGCGCCGCTTTCCGGCGGCGTATCGCGGCCATCCATGAAGCAGTGCACGCAAACATCGGAGACCCCTTCGCGCTTGGCCATTTCGAGCAGGGCGTAGAGATGCGCGTTCATCGAATGCACGCCGCCGTCGCTCAGCAGGCCCATCAGATGCAGCCGGCGCGTGCGCGCGTGATGCATCGCGGCCAGCAGCGTCGGGTCGCGGAAGAAATCTCCTGAGGCGATCATCCGGTCGATGCGCGTGACGTCCATGTAAATGATCCGGCCGGCGCCGATATTCAAATGGCCGACTTCGCTATTGCCCATCTGCCCCTCGGGGAGTCCGACAAACGGCCCGGAGGTATGCACCAGCGTGTTGGGATAATCTCGCAGCAGCCGGTCGTAATTCGGCTTGCGCGCGGCCGCGATCGCGTTGCCTTCGATGGCCGGCGAATAACCCCAGCCGTCGAGAATGGTCAGCACCAGCGGTCGCCCGCTCATTCCGTTAGCCGCGCTCATTGACGGAAGACCCCGCGGCCCGGATAGCGCGCGCCCGTACCGAGGTCTTCTTCAATGCGCAGAAGCTGGTTGTACTTCGCGATGCGATCCGTGCGGCTGATCGAGCCGGTCTTGATCTGCCCCGCGCCGGTCGCCACGGCGAGGTCCGCGATGAACGCGTCTTCGGTCTCGCCGCTGCGGTGGGACACCACGTTGGTGTAGCCGGCATCGGTCGCCATCTTCATGGCTTCGAGCGTCTCGGTCACTGAACCGATCTGGTTTACCTTGATCAAAATCGAATTGGCAATTCCTTCTTTAATTCCGCGTGAAAGGCGCTCCGTATTAGTGACAAAAATATCATCGCCGACCAATTGAATCTTTTTCCCGAGCGAATCGGTAAGTACTTTCCAGCCCTCCCAATCGTCCTCGGCCATGCCATCTTCGAGCGAGACGATTGGATACTGGCGCACCCAGCCATCCCAGAACTTCGCCATTTCGGTCGACGTTCGCTCGCTCTTATCGGATTTTTTAAATACGTATTTCTTTTTCGAGGCGTCATAGAATTCGCTCGCGGCGGGATCGAGCGCGATGCCGATGTCTTCGCCCGGCTTGTAACCCGCGAGCGTGATCGCTTCGAGGACCACTTGAATCGCT
>JASHRP010000405.1 GCA_030037375.1 Bryobacteraceae bacterium
TGAACGAGTTGTCAGGCGGGAAAATCGGATACCTGCATGTGCCGGATATGGGTGCGGAGGGCATCAGCGAGTTCATCAAGTGGTATTACCCGCAAATCAAGAAGGATGGGCTCATCATAGACGACCGCGCTAATGGCGGTGGCAACGTCTCGCGGATGCTGATCGAACGACTGCGCCGGAAACCTCTGGCTGCGGAATTCGCCCGAACGGAGGAAGACCCCGGCCTATACCCCGATGGAACCTTCCTGGGGCCCATGGCAGTTCTGCTGGACGAGAATTCCGGTTCAGATGGCGACATCTTTCCCGCGATGTTTCGCGAGGCCGGGCTCGGCCCGCTAATCGGGAAACGCTCATGGGGCGGCGCTGTCGGCATCACGAACCATGGAATGTTGATTGATGGAGGAGAGGTGAACGTTCCGGAGTTCGGTTACGCGGACCTTAAGGGTGACTGGATCATTGAAGGTCACGGCGTTGATCCAGACATCGAAGTCGATAACGATCCCAAATCGGTCATCGAAGGACGTGATCCGCAACTGGAGCGAGCCGTCGCAGACATGCTGAGACGGCTTAAAGAGAAACCCGTGCAGTCTCCACCTCGACCGGCGGCCCCAGTGAAGCTGAAGTAGCGGGAGCGACGCCGCCCGACCCCGGCGCCGAAGGAGACGCGAGCTTCAAGCCACTGACCCGAGATATGCCCGTGGGCCGTAGACGCAGATTTCTGCGGCTTCCGTTTCAAGAGCCGCTGCACACTGCACTAGTGAAGCCGACGCCACGCCACGATGTTCGCTACGGAATTCCTCGCTAATTTGATCGTTGGGCATTCCCTCAATCGATCGCGCCGCCGCGCGAAGAGGGTTGCCGCTTCAAGAAATTGCGACGGAGCGCTTCCGCTATCTCAACGATCCCGCTGTGCGCATGGGTATAACCGTTCAACGAATGGTGTTCCATGCAGCCACCGGGCTGTGCCTGGTGGAATAGGGCCAGGGGTAACGTCTGCTGGCGCGGCGCTCGATGAGACGGACTCGTCCAACGAGCTCGATGTAACGATTCCTTAACCGTCTTCGGGGAGTGCGCGTGCCGCGTCGCCATGTAGGAAACGCCCAGGCAGGTTCTGCCCCCAACGCCGCTTCCCGACTTCCAGCCGGCGCGGCGTTCGTGCTTCCGACGAAAGTAAGTGACAGTGAGGGGACCCGTCACGTCACGGATATCCTTGTCGCACCCTCCTTCGAACTCGGTTGATGCGGGCTAAAAACGGAGGTATTGCCCAATATTAAGGGCAAAAGGACCGAATATGAGCGAATTGATTCTGGTGGAAAGGCCGGCAGTTGGATCGCGTGAAGCAACTCGTACTTGACAGTCAGTTCGCCGAACACGAAGCGGGCGTACACCGAGGCGTTACGAGTTCCGGGCGTGGTTCCGGTAAGCGCCGCGACCGGGCTTCGGTAAGCCACCGTTAGCGTGATCGCTATATGAATTTCGATCCTTGGTTGCCAACCATGATGAGTCTGGACGAGGGATCGTGGGCACCAGCAAAGACCTCTGCTCGCCTCAGGGATCGGAGGCGAGCATCGCCTATTGATCAAGAACTCGATATCGTTAAACATCTGGTTCTCGCCCGACGTGCGCCGCATGCGGAACTCGGTGGGGCAAAAATGGATATTGGGTAGCCTTCCGCTACGTGCCTCTCCGGCTACGGCGAACTCTATTTCAGGTACTTCGAGGCTGGAAATTCGATCCTTCCAATCGGTGCCTCGGAGCAGGTGAAGCTGCTCGCCAACTTTGGATCGCCCGTGCCGTTATACTTGGCGACTTTCGGATACGAACATAACGGCCGCTCAGACTGTGGTTTCCCATCTGTCCCCAACTTTGCGGCGGTAAGCTGCTCCGGCGCGACACCCTTCTCCACCCAAAGATCCAGCGCCGCGACGATATCCTTCTCAGGATTTGGCGGACCATCGGGCATCGCGTCCTTCCCGAAAAAGTCCGGACCCAGGCTCCCAGCGTTACGGCAATGATTTACTCCCGGAGCCATGAAGAGCCGCGAAAACGCACTCGGGGCCCTCAGAAGCCTCTGGGCGTCCGAAGCCTGGTCTACTCCGTTGATGCGGTCGAAATACAGAATGGATTCGTACGGATTCACCACCGGATCCAGCCAGCCGTGGAACATGATCAGCTTGCCGCCGCGCTTGGCAAAGGCGCTCAGGTCCGCGTTTACCGCATTGACAATCGGCCCGATCTCAGCGTCTGCTTTGTCCATGTCCTTGTCGAAGTCGAATGTTCTGGCGTCCCATTGGGGTCCGAATGTCCAGCGGAAGAGACCGTCAAGACTCGCGGTCTTTGAAGGCATCGGCGTCCGCTCCAACTGGCCAAGAGTCACCTGGGTCTCAGTACCCTTTGCCCAGCCTGGATAAATCAATTCCCCAGTCCGAGAATTGCGCGTGCCGTCATACATCGTTTCCAGCGCCTTCACTTCCGCTTCGGTTAAGCAGGAATCTCCCTTTTGTTCGGGGGTACAGAGTAGCTGCGACGGCTTGAAATCGCAAGCCGCCGGGTTGTTCAAGAACTGATCACCCGGCGCTCCTCCATCCTTTCCCGCGCAAGTAGCCAGAAGCGTCTTTGAAAGGAGTGTTTCTTTTTCCTTGGAGAAGAGCGGCGCAAAGGATTGGACCTCCTGGAATCTCTGTACGTACGACGCGAAATCGTGTGTTCGGTCGCCCGAGGCCGCGCCCGCAATGATACCGTCGTAATCTTCGGGATACCGTTGTGCTTCTGTTAATGCTTGGCCTCCGCCTGTCGAGCAGCCAATAAAATACGCCCTGCTCTCTCGGCGTCCGTAGTATTTCTCGATCAGCGCCTTCGCGACAACGGTCATCCCGTGAGTCGAGCGGTAACCCCAATCCTTGACCATCTCCGGATGTCCAATTCCCGCATCGAAGGTGGAGGGCATAAGGGTTGCCGGAAACGTCCCCATATCCGTGCTGGCCGTGACATAATGGCGCGCAAGCGCCGGTACCATTAGCCAGTCGACTGAGATCGACCCTCCGAAGTTCGCGTTCCCCGTGGCGAGCAACTTGCCGTTCCACGCGTCCTGTGAAGGCAGGAATACCTCAATTGTGATGATCGAGTCTGGCCCGGCCGACGACGTTAGGATGACCAGACAAAACGACGGAAAGCTAAGCGAGGGGCCAGAAGGTTGCTTGAACGGCCCTGCCGGCACCCAAGCCGCGGACCGTGCCACCGCAGAACCCACGTGCACTCCGCGAAGATCCTCGCAGTTTTCCGCCGGCGACGCGGCTCGCAACGCGACTTGAAAAGTCGAAACGGCTAATACGACCGTGAAAAAGACAAAACGCCGCGCGGTCAGAGAGCGGAGCATTGAGGCCTCCGGTAGGTTTAACTTATCGGACGATTTTACCAAAGCTGTTCCGCCTCAGCCGAGACTCGCAACCATAACTGCGTGGAGGCGTGATCGCGTGTCGTGTAGATTTGACCAGCGGCCCTTAGTTGTTTCCGTTTGCCCGACTTCGCTCAGATCGGGTTCGAGAACACCGCCGAACGCTTGTGTCTCGAATAGAAGCCGCTACGCAAGGCAAGGTTAGTTCAAGAAGTTAAGTCATTGCAGCGGTTGATCACTTAGCAGGGGGCACTCGCCGCCGGACCTCATCGAAGAAGTTCTCAAGCAGCATCACGTGCAGCGAACCTTGCTCAGCTTGGGTCTCCGGACCTGAGAACACCATCGCGCGCTTGCCGTCAGCCGTCATTCCGAAGAAGCGAAAATATCCAGGATCGAAAACCTGAGTGCTCGACCACTGCCGGATCCGTCCGGGAATAAAAGTATCACTGTTTCCTCCCACTTCTGCGGCCATGATGTGCCGATTCAGGTCGGCAAAGAATATCTGCTTCCCGTCGTGTGACCATACCGGGTACGCCCCGCCCTCATTTGAAATCTGCCATTTCCCGCGGGCATCAGACCGCCCTGACCCGAAGCGGCGCACATAAACCTGAAACCGGCCCGACTCATTGGATTGATAGGCCAACCATCGCCCATCGGGGGAAAAGGATGGCGCCCTCTCATCCGAAGGTGTACCGAGGAATAACTCCGGCACCCCGGATCTCGGGTGTTCCGGGTCGGTCAGATCCAAAGGTACGGTATACAGATCCCAATTGGTTCCGATCGACTGCTGCATGAATGCCAGCCGCCTCCCATCCGGGCTGAAGGAATAAGGGGTGACGCGCAAGCCTTTGGATACCAGAAGCGTCTGGGGTTCGCCCGAGCCGTCTGCGCGGACCCAGAAAATCGTGCGCGTTTGGGAGGAATCGTAGACGATATGCTTTCCGTCGGGAGCCCAAACCGGCATCTCGTTGGTGGCCGCAGCGGCTGAGAAGCTAATCTTCGCCAGCATCTGATGCTCAATGTCGTACACGTGAATATCACCGTTGTCCGCCACCGCCAAACGCTTGTCGTCGGGAGCGAGCATTGGATTGACGTATGCGCTGCGCCGGCTAACCAGCGATGAGGTCGCGCCCGATGCATCCATCCATGAGAGGCCAACCGTGGACCCGCTGGGACCGCTCAAATAGATCATCGTTCCTGTCTGCGAAATATCCCACTGTCCTGAGCCTAGGCCCGCGTTGCTGCCGACATCCTGTAACAGCGGCAATGCCTGCCCGCGCAACTCCATTCTCACCGGATCGAATGGCACTCCCATTAACACTCCCTGGCTCAGGTACAGCAGGTGCCCCCGCGAAGGGTCGGTTGGAATGTATCTTGCGAAGTAGCCCCCTTGTATCAGCGTCTTCACGTCCCCTTTTTTTAACGAGACGGCCTCGACCTTACCATTCTCAAATCCAAAAAATCCCGCGTTGAATACCGCCCAGTTCCCGTCCGGCAGGACGTGGGGCCAACGGTGTGTTCCTTCGGACGGCGTGATCTTGGTGAGAACTTGAGGCGTTCCACCCCCTTCTGGAACACGGTAGAGGCCCCCGGTTATGTCCAATGCGGCGACGATGTAGCCATCTACACTCCAACTTGCGCCCCGAAACGTCGGAGCGTCGCACAGCGTGACGGGCGCGCCGCCGAGCACCGAAATCTTTTTAAGCTTGTTGCCCGCTGAGAAACCGATCCACTGACCATCTGGCGAAAAGAACGGATCTTCGGCGTCGGAGGTACCCGTGAGCAGCGTCGCCGCGGTCTGATCCAGCGTTCGCGTTTCCAGACCGTTCTTGGTGGGGAAAACGATTCGTCGTCCGTCTGGAGAGATCGCGACAGTGGTGCGCGCACCAACAATCGCCTCGGGGCCAAGGTTCACTTCCAATCGGACCAGCGGTCGATCCACCGGGCGTGTTGCCCGCCACGCGATCCATGACACTGCCATAAGACCCGCCGCCAGCAAGGTCGAAAGCGCCGGCCATAACAATCTCCCTGTAGGCGACGCACCTTCCCTCTCCGGGCCAACCGCGGCTCTGCGCTCCTCCAACAAGAATCGCGCGTCGCCGATATCGCGTAGACGTTCTTTCGGGTTGCGTTCCAAACACCGCTCTAGTAGGCTCCGAAATCTCGCTGGGACATGCTCCAGATTCAACGGTTGCTCCAAGACCTTGCTCAGAACTTGAACCGTGTCCTCCCCTTGAAACAATTGCTCGCCTGTGAGCATTTCCCACACAATTACGCCGAAGGCCCAGATGTCGGCGCGCTTGTCAACCTTCTTGCCGCGTGCCTGTTCGGGTGCCATATAAGCCGCGGTGCCAAGGATCGTGCCCGCGACAGTTGCGCCTATGGTTACCGTCGGTGAGTCTGCGGGATCGACGGCGGCACCTGGCGTGGGTTCTGCGAAAGCTTTGGCCAGCCCGAAGTCGAGAATCTTGGCCCTGTCCTCAAGATCTATCTTAATGTTGGCCGGCTTCAAATCTCGATGGATGATGCCTCTTTCGTGCGCGTATTCAAGCGCTTCAGCGATCTGAAGGAGGATATCGACGGTCTCTTCCTGGCGAATCGGTCCCTGCCTGATTCGATCGGCAAGCGCGGGTCCGGAAACTATTTCCATAACCAAGGCTCCACCCTCGACCCCGTAAATCGAAGCGATGCCGGCGTGATTGAGCGACGCAAGCACTTTAGCCTCTCGCGCAAACCGCGCGAGGCGCTCGGGGTCGCTGGCGAACGCAGTGGGAAGAACTTTAATGGCTACTTCGCGGTCGAGTTTGGTGTCGCGGCCGCGGTAGACCTCGCCCATGCCACCCTTTCCAATGAGAGCAAGGATTTCGTACGGTCCCAGTTTGGTCCCCGTAGAGAGTGGCATAGGCTCAATTCAGCCAAGTTTAATTGATCGAGACGTGGATCTCCACCAAGTATCACGAAACAGCCGCCAGACACTTCGAGTAGGGGTTCTTCAAGTGATCGCCCCGACTTGGAGCGAGATGCGCCCTTGAACCATTCCCCGGGCCGAAACGTTTGAGAACTGGCTCCATAAAACGCCCCAATGATCCGCAATATCGGAAGCTATTGTAGGCTGGACGCGGGCTCTGAATTTGGGCCTTTCGGCTCGCTCTCTAAAAACGGGGTGCTCTAGTTCACAGTTGCGTTCGCCTCTTCTTGCTGCGGGACCGTATGCCGGTTCATGAAATCGTCCCAACGCCGGGCGGCTTCCTGGTCGCGGCCCCGGAGCGCGTGGGAGTAGACGTCAGCCGTCACCCGAACCGACGAGTGCCCCAAACGTTCGGACACGGTGGCCAGATCCATGCCGTCCGCCAGCAGAACCGAACCATGGCTGTGGCGCAACGTGTGAAGACTGACTCCCTTCGGCAGTCCGAGCCGGCGGCAGAGCAGCGAGACGGACGCCGATCTCGCGTCGGGCTTCAAAGGCGTTCCATCAGGATTCGCGAAGATCAGATCGAGATCCGCGCGG
>JASHRP010000406.1 GCA_030037375.1 Bryobacteraceae bacterium
CGGACGTCGAACCGGACATCGTAACGATCGGCAAAACGGCGGTCCACGATCCTTCTTTCGGACGATTGCGCGTCGAGCTGTAGGGCAGCCCGTTTCCGGTGCGATCGCCCCCGGCCGGCCGCCGATTTTTTCACGAAACCGAATTAATCATCGAGCATTGAATTTGTTCCCGCCGGATGCTCCATTTGAATATCCGGCAATAATGGGATATCGTATCTGGGAATGGAGGCGAGAGATGTGCAAAATTAACCTCGCAATCTGTTGTTCTTTACTTTTTTGTGAGATCTCATTCGGGCAGAATTCCGCGGCGACACCGGCATTTGAGGTCGCCTCGGTCAGAAAGAGCGCCGATCCATCCGCGCGGGGGATGATGCGAGGCGGGCCGGGCAGCGACGATCCCAGCCGGATCGTGTTCCGGAACGCGCCTCTGTCACTGGTCCTCACCGCATTGAGCGGGCTGCGCCGCAACCAGATTTCGGGTCCAGATTGGCTGGATACGGAGCCGTTCGATATAGAAGCCCGGATTCCAGCCGGTGCGAGCAAGGAACAGGTCGGCCAGATGATGCAGAATCTGTTGGTGGAACGGTTCAAGATGACCGTGCACCACGAAACCCAGCGCTTCGACGGCTACCGGCTTGAGGTGGCGAAAAACGGTCCCAAGCTGAAGGAAGCCAACCCGGGCAGCTCTCCCGTGCCGGCCGCACCGGGCTTTCCCTCGCTTGCTCCCGGGCAAACGTCGGGTGTCGCCACTCGAGGGGGCGAAAGGTTTCAGTTGACAGCCCGCCAGCAGCCGCTCAGCGTGCTTGTCAACGTGCTGCAAGCGCAACTTGGCGCGCAAGTCGAGAACGGGACGAACCTGACCGGCCACTATGACTACAACGTGGAATTCATCCCGCCTCGGCGGCAAGCCCAAGCTGGTGCGGACGGTTCTGTTCCAGACGTCTTTGCGGCGATGGAAGAGCAACTCGGACTGAAGCTGGCAAAGGCGAACGTAGCGCTGGATGTGCTGGTGATCGACCGGGCCGAGAAGACTCCCATCGAGAACTGAATTTCCAGACCTGTTGCACGCCTAAGCGGCCTGATCGCAGCTCAGGATCTATCGCGGTTGGGCGATAAGGCGAATGTGACTGCGAATCTTTCACGGATTCAGCCGCGCCTGTCTTGCGCGGAGCGGGCGGTTGTTCTATTTGCCGCATTCGGCCTTGCCGCCGGGTTCGCCATCGGGCGGTGGGGGAGTGTGCCGGCCGGGCTGATCCTGCTGGCTTCCGGGACCATTCTTTGGCGCATCGCATTGCGTCGCGCGCTGACGAAGTACGGAGACTTGGACAGTTTTGAGATCGCCCCGTTGGCGACGGTCATCGAGCAGGCTTCCGACGGCATGCTCATCACTGACGAGCGGGGAACTATCCGCTACGTCAACCCGGCCTTCACCGAAATGACGGGCTACACGCTGAAGGAGGCCGTCGGGCGAACCCCCCGAATTCTCAAGTCCGGCAAGCAGCCTCCGGAGTTCTACGAAAAGCTATGGGCTACGCTTCGATCCGGGCAGAATTGGTCCGGGGAGCTGACCAATCGCCGCAAAGACGGCAGCCTCTTTGAGGAAGACCTGAACATCTCGCCGGTTCGCGACCGGCGCGGCGTCACCACCGGCTACGTGGCCATTAAGCGCGACATCACCGAACGGAAACGGCAGGAGCGGGAACTGCGCGAAAGCGAAGAGAAATACCGCCTGCTGGTGCACGCGATCCCGGATTTGGTCTGGACCGTCGACAGCCAGGCCAATCCTCGCTTCCTGACGGCGAACGTGGAAAAACTGCTGGGCTTCTCGCAGCAGGAAATGTACCAGGGCGGATGGTTCAAATGCGTTCATCCCGAAGACTTGCCGGGCCTGAACGAAACCTTCCTGGAATTCCAATCCCAGGGCGGGACCTTTCGGCACGAATGCCGCCTGCAAAGAAGCGACGGCGAATGGATCTGGGTGCAGGTCCGCGCGATGAAGATGGCCGGCGGCTCCGGGTTGACTGTGGGTCTTACTACCGACATCACCGAACGGAAGCGAGCCGAGGAAGCCCAGCGAGCCTCCGAGCTCCGCTACCGCCGCTTGTTCGAGAACAACATGGCAGGAGTGTTCCGAAGCGGCTGGGACGGCCGCATCGTGGACTGCAACGACTCGCTTGCTAGAAACTTTGGTTTCGACTCAAGGCGGGAGCTGCTCGAGTCCGGCGTGACCGCCACCGACCTGTATTTCAGCCCAGCGGAGCGTGACAGATTCTTGCAGCAACTCACTCAGCATCGCGCTCTCACTAACTACGAAGGAAAATTCCGGGACCGCGGCGGCAAGCCTCGCTGGTTCCTGTTGAATGCGATTATCGCCGACGACGAGACTGCCGGCGGCCCTTTGGTCGAAGGCACGATCATCGACATCACGGAACGGAAAATGGCGGAGCAGCGCGGGGCGGAGGCCAAAGAGGCGGCCGAAGCAGCCAGTCGCGCCAAGAGCGACTTCTTGGCGAATATGAGCCACGAGATCCGCACGCCGCTCAACGGCGTTATAGGAATGATCGATCTTGCCCTGGATACCACCTTGACAGAGGAGCAGCGTGAGTACCTGGATATTTCGCGAAGCTCGGCGGAATCGCTCCTGAGCGTGATCAACGACATTCTGGACTTCTCCAAAATCGAAGCCCGGAAGCTGGATCTGGAGCGCATACCCTTCAACCTCCGGGAAATGGTTGCAGCCGCCATGAAGCCGCTCAGTCTGCGCGCCTCCGGCAAAAACCTCGAACTGATTTTCGAAGTCGGCCGCGAAGTTCCGCACATGGTGACCGGCGATCCGGGAAGGTTGCGGCAGGTGCTGCTCAACCTCGCCGGCAATGCGTTGAAGTTCACCGAGCAGGGAGAAATCGCGCTGCACGTGGAACTGCTGTCGCAATCGCCGGAGAGCGTGACTCTGCGGTTTACGGTAAGGGACACGGGCGTGGGCATCCCATTGGACCGTCAGGGCGCCATCTTTGACGCCTTCAGCCAAGCCGACACATCGGTGACGCGGCGGTTTGGAGGCACCGGCCTCGGGCTCACGATCTCCAAGCAACTGATCTCGATGATGAACGGAACGATAGGCGTCAAAAGCGAACCGTCGAAAGGCAGTACGTTTCACTTCACGGCGCGCTTCGGTGTAGCTGGCGCCGCGCCGGAACAACCTGTGCACGCCTCGCTCGAAAGTCTTCAAGGCCTGCGGGTGCTAGCCGTCGACGACAATCAGACCAACCGGCGCCTGCTCAAAGAAATCCTCGGCTCCTGGGGCTTCGAAGTGACGCTGGCCTGCGACGGCGTCGAGGCGCTGAATGCGTTGAAGACCGCCGCAACAGATGCTAGCCCTTACGGCCTGGTAATCGCCGACGGGAAAATGCCCAACATGGACGGATTCACGTTGGTCGAGACGATGAAACACAACGCGGCCCTGCGAGCCATCCCGGTAGTGATGCTGACATCGGCCGGAAAACGCGGCGATGCCGCGCGCTGCCGCGAGATCGGGGTGTCGGCTTACCTGACCAAGCCGGCTGGCGAGGCGGAGATGCTGGAGGCCGTGCTGCGGATCCTCGCCGAGCCGGATCGCGCGGGTAAGACCGCGTTGGTCACGCGCCACTCGATCCGCGAAACGCGGCGCCCGCTGCGGATCCTGGTGGTCGACGACAACCTCGTGAACCAGAAGCTCGCTGTCCGTTTGCTCGAGAAACACGGCCACTCCACCAAATCGGCCGCCAGCGGCAAAGAAGCCATCGAACAGGTCGAGCGATCCCCGTTCGACCTGATCCTGATGGACGTCCAGATGCCGGAAATGGACGGGTTCGAGACCACCCGCGCCATACGCGAGATGGAGCAAACCACTGGCGCCCACGTGCCCATCATCGCCATGACCGCTCTGGCCATGAAGGCCGATCGCGAGCGCTGCTTCGCGGCTGGAATGGACCGTTATATTTCCAAGCCGATCTCCAGCCATGAACTGCTGATCGCCGTGGAGGAGATCGCAGTCTCGGCTTGCCAAACGACGCAAGAGGCAGGCAGCGAGGTCATGTCGCTGCGCTGAACGCCGGTGGCGCTCGACACTCGGTCGATCCATTTTTACCAGGCACTTTTTCGGGGCGTAGCGCGTCTAAGGTGGCTATGGAGACCACTACATGCGAAAGGCGCTGCTGACTTCCGGGGCTCTCCTCGTCCTATCCGGATGCATTTTCGGGCAAGAAAACATCACGTTTGAGGTCGCGTCGGTGAAGCCGTCGCCTCCGCCTCAACCGGGCGGACCGGTGTTCCTCGGCCCGGCTCGAGGAGGTCCCGGGACGTCCGATCCGGGCCAGATTACCTGGCAGAACGCGGCGCTGCTGATCCTCGTTTCGGCTGCCTACGACAAGCAGCTCTTTCAAGTGACGGCGCCGGATTGGATGGCGATGGAGCGGTTCGATTTCATTGTCAGAGTGCCCGCCGGCGCTACCAAGGAGCAAGTCAACGTGATGTGGCAAAACCTGCTCAAGGACCGGTTCGGTATGGTGGTCCATCACGAATCCAAAGAGTTCCAGGTGGACGAACTCAGCATCGCCAAGGGCGGCCCAAAGGTGAAGGATACGGCGCTTCCGGCGAATGCGGAACCGTTCTCCCCGGCGGCTGGCCCGCCTAAGTTCGACAAGGACGGTTTTCCGGAGATGAACGGAAGCGGCGCGATTACGTTCATCAGCATCAATAACGGAAGTCCGCTTGCGCGCACGGTGGCCAAGGGATTTTCCATGGGTGAGTTCGCGGCGCGGCTCGGGCAAATGCTGCGGCATCCCGTAATCGATAAAACGGGCCTTACCGGCCGGTATGATTTCAATCTTGAATTCACGATGGACCCGGCGAGCTTGCCGCCTCCGCCCCCGCTTCCCGGCGGCGGCGCGCCTCCTCCGCCTCCCCCTCCGGCGGCAGCCGAAGCGGTAGCTCCGGGTTCGACGATCGAATCCGCGGTAGAAAAGCAGTTGGGATTAAAGCTGACCAAGAGCAAAGCTCCGCTCGATGTGATCGTGGTCGACCACGCCGAAAGAACGCCGACCGCGAACTGATGGCGCGGCGTGTCCGCGCCATTGTGACTGTCAGCTCGATTCCATATCGCGGCCCGCGTACATCTCCTTCACCAAATCGCGATGATTTTCGAGCACTCGGCCGCGGCGAAGTTTCATGGTCGGCGTGAGCTCGCCGTGCTCGATTGAAAACTCCCGGTCGAGAATCTTGAATTTGCGGATGCGCTCGAAGTCCGCCAGTTCCCGGTTGGCAGTCTTGACGGCCGCCTCCGCGGCTCGCTTTCCTTCATCCGGCGAACCGGTCACGCTCATCAGCGCGGTGACGTAGGGCAAACGGTCGCCGATCAACAATACGTGGCTGATGAGAGGCTCGCGCTTGAGCAGAGCCTCGATGCGCGCGGGATAAATCTTCTTGCCGTTCGAGGATACGATCAAATCTTTCTTGCGGCCGGTGATGTAGAGGTAACCTTCGCTGTCCATCTCAGCGATATCGCCCGTGGCGAGCCAGCCATCGCGAAGCACCGCAGCCGTCGACTCCGGATCGTTGAAGTAGCCGGAAAACAGACAGCCGCTGCGCAGCATCAGCTCGCCGTCTTCTTCGATGCGGGCCTCGACGCCGGGCAGAAGCTTGCCGATGCTTCCGGACTTCGGGCGGTCCAACGGATTGAGCGCGGCGACGCCGCCTTCGGTTAACCCATAACCTTCGATCAGCGGCATGCCGATCGCCGCATAGAACTCGGCCAAATCTTTGCCCAGCGGCGCGGCGCCGGATGCGGCAACTCGAATGTTTCCGCCTAGGCGCGCACGAATTTTCGCAAACATAATGCGGTCGAAGGCGGCCAGAGCCGTACGCATCCAGGCCGGGACGGGCTTCGATTGCTGGCGCAGGCGGCTGGCTTCCGACCCCAGCCCGATGGCGAAGTAGAACAGCTTTCTGACCGCCGCTGGGCGTTTGCGGATCTCCGCCGAAATCGACGAATAGACGCGCTCCCAAACGCGCGGCGGCGCCAGGAAGAACGTCGGCTTGATGCTGCGCATTTCGTTGGCCAGCTTGCTCAAGCCTTCGGAGAACCACACGCACGCGCCATCGTGAACCGGCAGGAGCTGCACCACCACGCGCTGCGCAATGTGAGCGGAAGGCAGAAAGGCGATGGTCGAATCTTCCGGCGTAAGCGGCAGAACATACGGCCCCATATCGAGATTGCTGACGATGGCCCGATGCGTGACCAGTCCCATCTTGGGTTCGCCAGTGGCTCCGGAGGTCATGTAGAGCACGGCGAGAGCGGAGTCGTCGAATTCCGCGCAAATGCGCTCGAAGGCTTTGGGATCGGCGTCCAGTATCCGGCGGCCGTTCGCTCGGACACTTTCGAGCGTCTCAAAGCCGGAGCTTTCCCCGGTGAGGAGAATCCAGCGCAGGGGCTCGGCGATGTGGGCATCGCTGCCGCGAAGCGCGCGAAGAGTCTTCTCATCCTCGACGAACGCAACGCGCGCACCGGATGCTCTTAGAGCTCGCTGCTGCTCTTCGTGAGGAAGGCTGGTATACAAAGCCGCGGCGATCGCGCCGCAGGCCATCACGCCGAAATCAGCGAGGCAAAACTCGGCCCGCGTCTCGGATGCAAGCGCCACGACATCGCCCTTCGCCACTCCCATCGCGCGCAGGCCGACCGCGATTTCGCGAACCGTGTCCGCGTATTCTCGCCAATTCCAGCAGCGGTATTTCCCGCCCCCCAGCGGCTGCTGCAAAGCGGGCTTATGGGGATATTTCGCCGACGTGGCCTCCAGCACGGTCCACAAGGTTCGCGAAGACGTGTTCGTTCCCGAGCTCATCGCCAAAATGCTAACATGCTCAGACTCCGTGAACCCAGCCGAATTCGACAACATCGCCAAGGCCGAGCGCGACTTTTGGTGGTATCGCGGCATGCGGGAGATTTTGTTTCGCGTCTTGGACAATGCCCCGCTGGCCGCGGGGGCCAGCGTGCTAGAAGCCGGATGCGGCACCGGCTATATGTCCAAGGCGCTAGCCGGGCGCTACGGCTGGCGCATGACGCCGCTCGATCTCGGGCGTGAGGGCCTCGAATACGCGCGTGGCTACGGCCTCGGCAATTTGGTGCAGGGCGATATAACGGCGCTGCCGTTTGCATCGGGTTCATTCGATGCTGTGGTTTCGTTGGATGTCGTGGTGCATTTGCCGAAGGGCACGGAGGACGCGGCTTTTCAGGAGTTCGCGCGCGTGCTGAAGCGTCGCGGGTTATTGGCGCTGCGCGTATCGGCGATGGACATTCTGCGCAGCCGCCATTCCGAATTCGCGCACGAGAGGCAGCGCTTCACGCGGTCG
>JASHRP010000407.1 GCA_030037375.1 Bryobacteraceae bacterium
TCTAACCGGATTTGTTTACAGCCGCTTCGCCGGCTCTTTCGCTTGCGCGGCGCCAGGCCGGAGTTGAGCCTGCTCCAGGCGCTCGGATTCCTGCCAGGTGAAGATCATGCGGTGCACCACGGTCAGATTTGTCAGCACCGCGATCACCCAAAGCACCTGAGGCATGCGCAGGAACAGCGCCCCAATGATAAGCAAAACCACCCGCTCTGGCCGTTCCATGAATCCCACCTTGCAAGTCGGGATCTCGTTCTCCGCGCGTGCCCGCGTGTAGCTGACCATCACGCAGCCGATCATCGCCACGGCAGTCAGCACAACCAGCGGTGCGCGATTGATGGAACCGTACCAAACCAGCAGGCCGACCAAAAGACCCAAATCGGAGTAACGATCCAAAACGGAATCAAAGAATCCGCCGAACCGAGTCACGCGATTGGTCGCGCGGGCGACGCGGCCGTCGACCATGTCGAACAGTCCGGCACAGATAATCACCACTCCGGCCCAGCGAAACTGTCCCACGGCAAGCAGCGACGCCGCGCCGACGTTGATGAGAAGGCCGATAAACGTCAACACGTTCGGATGAATTCGTGAAAGGGCGAGGCCATGGACGATCGCCATGATTACTTTCTTGCTGCCTCGTCCGATTGCGCCCGATACCGTCATGCCGTTTCCCGTTAGTGTCTCATGACTGCTGGTGGATGGTGATCAGCTCCACTATTTCCATCTCGCGAGTACCTCCAGGGATCTGAATCTTCACCGAATCGCCAACTTGCTTGCCCAGCAGGCCGCGGCCGATAGGCGAGCTGGTCGAAATCAGCCCCTTGGACACATCCACATCCTCACTGGTTACGAGCTTATATTTAATTTGCTCGTCCTTCATCACGTCCAGCACGGTTACAGTGGAACCAAGCCCGACCCGGTCGTGCGGGATCTTGGACATGTCGATCATGGAGATTTCGCGCAGCCTATTGGCCAACTGGCCCAGGCGGGCGCTGACCCAACTTTGCCGTTCCTTGGCCGCGTGATACTCGGCGTTTTCGCTCAGATCGCCGTGGGCGCGCGCCTTAAGGATCTCCTTGGGGAGCTCGATTCGCAGCTCCGTCTCCAGAGCAGCAATCTCCTCCTGGAGCTTCTTCTTAAGGTCTTCCATCTCTTCCGTAGCCGATTATAGCGCTGTTATGCGCCCGTTACGGAAGGCCAGAAGGAGCTATTTGGCCAGTTCCCGGCGCATGGCCGAAAGGGATTGCTGCATCCCCTCCCCGGCCCAAAGCTTCCCGCTATCATCGCTTTGGCTGGTGACCTCGGCGAACAAGGGAACAAGCTCCGGATCGCGCCAGCCGCGCCGCGCTTCCTCGTGCATCAACTCGAGGGCGTGCTGGTGGGAAAAAGCCGGTTTGTAAGGCCGCGCGGTAGTAAGGGCGTCGTAAATGTCAGCGACTTGGAGGATGCGCGCCAGAAGCGGAATATCCTCGCCGCGCAAACCGTCGGGATATCCGGTGCCGTCCCAGCGCTCATGGTGGCTCCGGATGATGGGCAGGACCGGAGCGAGGGTCTTCATCGGCCGGCAGATCTCCTCGCCGCGGATGGTGTGCTGGCGCATCACTTCCCACTCCTGCTCCGTCAGCAAACCCCGTTTGAACAGGATCGCGTCGGGAATCACGATCTTGCCGATGTCATGCAGATATCCGCCGCGGTACAGGGCTAAGTGCTCTCGCCGAGGCAATCCCAAAGCCTGTGCAAGGGCGATGGCATAGGCAGCCAGGCGCTCGCAATGCATCCCGGTGTACCGGTCCCGGTGCTCAACCGATTGCGCCAGCGCGAACAGAATCCCCTCGGCCTCTTCGAGCGAATCCACCAGAGCTTTGTTCCGCAGCATGGAACGGATGCGGGTTCGCACCAGCGCGGGCCGCAATGGTTTCACCAGGAATTCATCCGCGCCAGACTCAAAGCCGGCCACTTCATTGTCCATGCCTTGGACGCTGGTGGTCATCAGAAGCGGCGTCAACTGCGTCCGCTTGTCGTTCTTCACCAACTGGCAGAACTCCGTGCCGCTCATCTCTGGCATGACTTGGTCCACGATCACCAGGTCGACTTTTTCGCGTTCGAGAATCGCCAAAGCTTCCGACGGGCGCTTGGCCTCCAGAATTCGATAGGATGCGGCCTTGAGCATCGCCCGCAAAAGGCGGCGGTTCAGGTCGATTTCGTCGACGATCATTAGCGTGGGAACCTGCGCCGCGTCCTCCAGCACGCTATCCCAGTTGGGGGCGGGCGGAGCCACGCTAATGGAGTGAGATAGCCGGTTCGGCGCGGAAGGCTCGATTGGATCGCTGTCCGCCGCTCCGATCTCCGCGCGCGCGGTCTCGCCACCGCTGATCTCGGAGGTATTAATGTCGACAGACACTGGCGCGAGTCCTGATGAAATTATCGTCGCTGACAGCTAAATCCCGGCCTCAGGTGTAGATCGGCCGCAGCTACGGAAAATGTTATACAGAACCAATCAGGTTAAGTACTAAGGTGATCCCTGCCGATAAAATGACCCGCATGGGCCTTCGAATCGAGCGCTATTTCGAGTTCCATCGTTTGGGAGCGACATGGCGCACCGAGATCCTGGCTGGCGCAACGACCTTCGTTACGATGGCCTACATAATCTTCGTTAACCCTTCGGTACTAAGGGAAGCGGGGGTACCATTCCAAGCCGTGGTCGCCGCGACTTGCCTCTGCGCGGCCTTCGGGAGCATTCTGATGGGCGCGTTCGCGCGCTATCCAATCGCTCTCGCTCCAGGAATGGGTTTGAACGCGTATTTCGCGTACACAGTGGTGAAAGGACTGGGCATACCGTGGCAGGCCGCTCTAGGCGCGGTCTTCTTATCTGGAATCGCCTTCGCGATTCTGACGATCGCGGGCATCCGGCAGTTCATCGTGGAAGCCATACCGGCTGAATTATACGCGGCCGTGGCCGCCGGCATCGGGCTGTTCATCGCCCTGATCGGGCTGCGCAATGCCGGAATCGTTGTGGCGAACGCGTCGACGCTGGTCGCGCTCGGCAACTTGCGTGACAGAAACACCGCTTTGGCGCTGTTCGGGCTGGGGCTGACTGCCGCGCTCATGGCTTGGGGAATGCGCGGCGCGATGCTCCTGGGAATCCTCGGCACGACACTGGCCGGGGCCGCGGCGGGGCTGATGAAGTGGTCTCCGGAGCGCTACCACGCCTCCGATATTTTGGCGACGGCGGGGAAACTCGATATTGCCGGAGCGTGGCATATCGGCCTCGCCCAGGTGGTCTTCATATTTCTCTTTGTCGATCTCTTCGACAACCTGGGGACGCTGGTGGGAGTGGGCAAGAGGGCGGGACTTTTCGACAAGGCGAATCGGATTCCGAGGCTGTCCCGCATCCTGCTGTGCGACGCGGCCGCGACCATCGTTGGTTCGCTTGCCGGAACATCGACGGTAACCAGCTACATCGAAAGCGCGGCGGGCGTAGCCGCAGGCGGGAGGACCGGCGTCACGGCGATCGTCACCGGGCTGTTGTTCATCGTTGCGCTGTTCGTCGCGCCGCTCATTGGCGTGGTGCCATCCGCGGCGACGGCGCCCGCGCTGATCCTGGTGGGCTCGCTGATGCTTTCTCACGCAGCGGAAATCAAATGGGATGAACCAGCGTCCGCGATTCCCGCGTTCCTTACCATGTTGACGATACCGCTGACGTTCAGCATCGCCACCGGCCTATCCTTCGGGTTTGTATCTTTTGCCGTACTGAAGCTGGCGCGCGGTGAGTTCAGCAGGAAAGCTTGGATCGTGTATCTACTTGCCGCGATCTTCGTCGCGCGGTTCATTTACCTGGGGTCAGTTTGACCTGGGGTTAGTTTGATAATGTGCTGGCCGCGGGGCAGAAGCAGCGTTTTACCCAAGAACTTAGGTTGCGCCTCCGTGCCGTCGATTTCCACCCGCTTCGGTACTTGATCGAGCAAAGCCAATGCCCGCGATCCGCTGCTATACGCGAACTCGACGCTGACAGATGTGGCCGCGGCGGATTTGAGCTCTGCGTTGAGTGCTTCGATATGCATCGGCGTAGGATCTCGAGAGGGTTCGATCGAATGCGCTCCAGCCGGAAGCCACACGGTGCGACCGTCGCTGACGGGCCACAACCTGCCGTCGACCAGCGCGGCGCCCTGCCACTTGACTCCAGCCGGCCGTCGGGATTCGATTGTCAGCTTCGATCCCGTCTGATCGGCCTTTTCCACGGTGGCCGCCGCGGAGGAAAGGAGAGGCAGGTCCGGCTTTGGAATCGAGCTTTCGAAGTACACTGCCAAGCGCGGAAAGCTCAGCGAGGCCTGATGGATTAACTGAAGGAACTCCACGCCGGTTGCGCGCTTGGTGGGATAGACGTCCTGATAGCGGTCCACCACATTGATGTCGATTGCGAGCTTGTCCTGCCTCGGCGTTAGCGGCTTATATTTCGCGGCGATCTGCGAATATCGCTGGGGGCCGAGGTTCCAGATAGTCGCGGGATCTTCGATCAGGAATGTGAAGTCGTGCGCCGATAGCAGCGGCAGCGTGCGTGACACATCGGCGCCGAGTTTGTCCCGCATGCTGGCATCGAAGCGGTCATCGATGTGCGTAAGTACAATATCGAGGTCCGGTTTCCCTGTGCGAAGCCTTTCTGCCTGAGTCAGCCATTCGGATTGTTGGCGCGCGGCGAGCTCGGCCCTAAAGTCGAGAAACTGCTTAAGTCCCGTTGAAGAAGCCGCGTTTGACGATGAACGGTCAAAGAGATCGCGCGGATCGAAGCCCGATTGCTGACGGAACTGCTCGCGAACGTCGGCGTTCATGGGAGTGAACCGCGCGAGATTGTCCGGACCCTCGAGCGATTCGAAGTACAGCTCCGCCAGGTTAATTCCATCCCAATCGAACCGGTTGACGAGGTCCGCGACCCCCGCGGAGACAGCCTGGAAGGCATCGCGATTGGTCAGGTTCATCAGCTTGCGCCAATCGAGCTGCGCGTCTTGGAGCAGAGCCGTTTTCTCGCGCCACTCCGGGTGCTGCTCCCAGAATTTGTCGCTGACGTGCGGCAACTCGAACCATGCGTAAACCAGAATGCCGTTTCGATGACACGCGTCAATCAGGCGTTCGAGATATTCGTCGGCTTGCGGATCGCGCTCCCAGTAATGCCATGCGGCGACTTGCAGAGCGCTGATCCCGGCGGCCCGCCACTTGGGAGCGAAGTAGTTCACGTCGACGTGGAGCCGGTAGGAGGAATCGAAAAACGCCCAGAGATTCTGGGAGCGGAACGGCGCTTCGAGACCCAGGTCCGCCAAGGCTTGCGGCAGGTATGGAAACCGCTCATAACCACGACTACCGGGAGATTCGGCGAGCCACAATACAGCGCCTTGGCCACGCCGCAAACCTGCCATCAGGGGCGCATCTTCGTGACGCTCCCGCGCAAAGACGCGAGCGTCCTTCGGCAGGTCAAACACCGGGAGATCCTCCGCCTGCTCCCAGACGATTTCGAGTTTTGGATCGTGAACATCCTCCACGGACTGCACCGTCACGCGCTTTTCGGTTGCGCGAAAACCGAGCGACGACCCGAGCGGGGATGCGCCTTCGACAATCAGGATCGTACCGCGCTCCACTCGATCGGCCCAGTTAGATTCCGGAGCATCCTGAGCCGCAAAAACCAGCCCATCTCTTTCTGACGCTTTGCCCGGCGCCAGGCCCATTGCGGAGAGAATCGCCGGCCACGAGCCCGGTGCGTCTGGAGGAACCTGGTACGCCGGCGCTGCGGCGAAGGCCGCTTGCACGACGAGCAAGTTAATGAGTGAACGCATACCAAACGCCTACTCGCAGTTCATCGTAGTTCGGCCGGCGCGGATTGTACTCGTTAACCAGATAAACGCCCCGCAACAGATTGATCGAGAACAAAACCGGGGAGTTGTCGACGCGAAACCGCATACCCGGTCCGGTCTCCGCGTAGTTCGCCCAATATTGCCGATGCGCGTCGGCGGTGATATTTAGATTCCACAGAAGCTGAGCGTGAAATCCACCGGTTTCCGGTGCCCGTAGCGTATATCCCGCGCGATTCTGTGAATATAGGATCGAATCATTGCCGAACCGGCTGACGAACACGCCGTCCATGTTGGTTTCCGCAAACCTCCCGTGCGAACCGCTTGTCAGAAGGTGTCCGAACCCTTTGGCGTACGAAACGCCCCCACGGTAATCGGGCGTGAAGCGTCTATGCTCGGTCGGTGTTTCCTGGTAAATCAGAGCCTCGCCCGCTTCGAACCAGCTTGTCAATCCGTGCCAGGTGGACGTTCCCAATCCTCCCGCGAGAATAATACTGCGCTCCGAAAGATATTGCGACCCGAAAGCCACCGGGACCGCCCCGCGCACGTCGCCGAGCAATCTCACCGACGCATACGGCCGGAGCCACGAAACACCGGGTAAGCGCACTTCGGTCTTCGCCTGCGCATAGCCGAAAAGGTCCTGCCAGCGCGAGGAGTAAATCGGGAAGGCCCAGACAGTCGTGCGAAACGTTTCGAAGGCGGGTGCAAGGTTACTGTACGCCTTCGCGGCTTCCTGCGCGATCGCCACGTCCGGGCTCTTCCTGGCGAGATCGAACCAGTGCAGGGCGGTCTGATCGTCCTTGAGGATGTTGAAAACCCATCCGAGCTTGAGCATGACCTCGTAATCCTGGGGATCGGCTTCATGCGCGAGCTGGAGATACTTGAGTGCGTCTGGAAGGTAGCCTTTTTCCAGACTCCGGATGCCGAGCGTTTTGACATCCTCGGGGATGGGTTCGGTGTCCGCGCGGGTTTGCAGCAACACCGGCTCTGCCTCGAAAGGTTCTCCTAGCTGAAATGCGATATCGCGGCGCAATTGCTTATTTGCCGCGTCCAGCGCCAGCGCCTTCTGAAATTCGGAAAGATAGGGATACCGATCCGGAAGCAATCCGCGAGCTTGCTCGGAGACGCGGGGACTTCCTCCGCGCCATGCCGCAATCCAAGCCGCCGTCGCGTCCTCATCGCGATTCGATTGCTTCCAGGCGCGGCCCAGTTCGATCAGCAAATCGCGGCGCTCCGGCCGCAAGCGCCACGCCGCCTCATAGTGCTCCG